>JAHJLU010000083.1 GCA_018821745.1 Myxococcota bacterium
AGACCATCGGGTACTTCGAGACCGAAGACGAGCCCGACCCTCAACACCCTATGATTCAGGGACCTCGCGTGCCCTGCGCCTGCAACGACCTCGGGAACGGCATCTTCCGTTTCTGGGGCTGGGCCAACGAGTAATATGAAAGGAAACATCATGAACGAACAAAATCTTCGCAACCACTTCACTTCCATTGGCAAGGCCGTAAACACCATCCTGGAATCCACATGCGACATCATCATTGAGCTCAGGGGCAGCCCAGAGGCTGCTGCTGAACCCGAGAGTGCCTCTACCGAAGGCCGTATCTCGCCCCGCCAAGTAAAGCTCCTGCGCAAAATCGCGTCAGAGCGCAACTGGGACTGGGACGAGTTCAGCGACAAGGTGAAACAGCGCTTCAACCGCACGGTTGTGTACCTGAGTAAAAAGCAGGCATCAGACCTCATAGGCGAACTGCTTGAGAAAGGAGGCTCACATGGTACTGGCACCCATTGAACAGTTTGACGACGATATCCACGTCTCTGCCAGCAGCGTTCGCAGCATCATCGAGGGCTGCCCCAGGGAAGCGTTCTATAAGTACATCGCTGGCTATGAACCCCAGGACCGAAGCTCGGGCCTTGTGCTCGGATCTGCCGTGCATGAAGCCCTGGCACTGTTCTATCTGACCCTGCAGCAGAGCCATCGTGAGGCGACGCTGCAGGAAATGGTGGATATCGCCCATGCCTCCATCGACGCAGCAGAGAACGTGCACACCAAAGATGGCGAAGAGCCCATGAAAGTCACCGCCACCCGGCTCATTGAAGCCTTCCTTGAGCACGGGTACCGCCCACGAGGCAAAATCCTCGCCGTGGAGGAGCGTTTCTCCATCACAGTGCATGACCCCTACACTGGTGAGGTGCTCCCTGAGCGGCTCATTGGATACTTCGACCTCGTTGAAGCAGTTGACGGTGGCGTTGTTGTCACTGATCACAAGACCGCAGCCAGGCATGATAAAGCCAAGGGCGAGGAGCAGGACATCCAGATGGCCCTCTACGCCCATGCTGCCCGCCAGATCTATGGCGTGGAGCATGTGACACTGCAGTTCCAATCGCTCATTAAGACAAAAGAGGCGAAGGTGGTTGTTCAACCCCTGGTGCCACAGGATACTGATACCGCACTTGAGACTGTGTACAGTGCTGTCACACACATGAACTTGGCGCTGAACATGGATCGGCCTGAGGTACTTATGTACAAGCGACCTTCGTGGAAGTGTCCTGGATGTGGGTACCGCTCAAGGTGTCAGGGTTAAGGGGGAGCCTGCTGCCGGTTGGTGGTGTGCTTTTTTTAGGTAGGGGCAGGAAAAAGAGCATTCACTGGGATCTAAGAAAATATGCATTTTTGTTGACTATCACCGGACCCGGCTCTATATTTTTCGTGAGTGATTTGTGATCAAATTCTTCACAAAAACCGTCCCCCATGTGACGATTTATGGGGAGAGGAAAATGAGAGACAAAATGAACTCACATGAAATGCAAAGTGAACTGATCCTTCAATTACAATCTGAACGAAGGCGCTTCAGTACGCAAGAATTGGAAATTGAAAAAGAGAAGATCAAGGAACTGATGAAAAAGAGTTCTGTCAATAAAGGAGTAAAATCAGCCCCGACGCCTGTAAGTGATGATATTTTGCAGAGCAGTTACGGATTGTAACCTCCCCTTGTTCAATTAACTCCAGACTTTTCCCCCTACATTTCCACAAAAGGCGGTTCCAGAAAAAATGGATTCTCCTGCTTATAGCGTCTATCCCTATCAAGAAAATACACTAATTGCGTTCATTCGCGAAAAGACACAGTCTGGAAAACGAAAGGAAGTTTCAAGAAAGAAGCAGCTCAAATATCTGTTTGGCTACTTGGGAGAAGCTAACCTAAACGCAAAAACCATGGTTATCGAGCACGAGTACATTGACAAACACTATCTAGAAGATTACTCCGAATATTATGTTCGATGCTTTGAGAATCATTCACGATTATGCTCTAGAGTCCACCTATTCAAACACGAGTTCAAGAAAAGTGTTTTTGAAAAAGCTCTTGAAGATGGTGAGCAAGAAAATCTTCAATTTCAGGAAAATTATCTTGGCTATATCGTCATCCGACCAATTCCCAACACCTTTCTCGGAAAAACATGCCTGTCCCCATATCCATACCTAAATCTAGACGAAAATCGCTGCATCATTGCCCAAATGAATGAGGTTTCGTTATTTGGTATGCAACTGACTGTTAAATCTGTCCCCTTACTTGAACAAGATAAGGTAGTAGCAGCATGTGCTTCAAGCGCGGTGTGGTCGCTGCTCAGTGCATCAGACTTCATTCACCGTAACTACATGCCATCATTAAGTTCTATTACCAAAGCTGCTGATGCGACAATCGAAAGCGGAACCCGCATCTTTCCCAGTAAAGGGCTAAAGCCAGTTCAAACGGCAAAAAGTCTCAAATATTTCGGTCTGGAAGCAAGCATTATCCCTTTAGATTCAAATGAACAAACCGGAATTAATGGGGGAGGTACTAATGTCGAAGCAAACACGGAGGGGGTCTTCGATAAATCACTTGAAGAAATGAAGGAAAATATTTACGCCTATATCAACGGCGATATCCCCTTGCTGTTGGGTGGTGAAATTTACAGTTTGGAAACGGACAATCGGTGTGAAAAACTTGGAAAGCATATGGTCTGCGTACTTGGGTACGAGCTTGGGCCCCTTGCAAAACCAACCGATTCAGAGAATTTACTTTTAAGAGCACATGACATTCAAAAGCTTTATGTCCATGATGACCAAAATGGCCCCTATGCGCGGATCGAACTCGAACCCACCAAGGCATCAATGGGAGAACACCCTATTTGGGGGCTAGTCATTGAGCAAG
>JAHJLU010000084.1 GCA_018821745.1 Myxococcota bacterium
CAGAGGGCATTTCTCGCCATTGACAGCTACGGCCATGACTATGGATATGTCACTTCCTATAACTGGTACAGCGGGAGTGTTCCCGAGAGGACGACGCTGCTGGCCCATCTGTTTACCGACCGAAACCCCTACCGTCCCGCAGAAACAGTGAAGATGACCGGTATCCTGCGGCAAAAACAGGGAGAGCCGGGCGCGTGGGATGTTGTCCCCGTTGCCGGGAAGAAGATTACCGTTGAATATTCCATCAAGGATCCCCGGGGGCAGGAGGTGGCCAAGGGCGAGGTTCCTCTCGACGACGACGGCGTCTTTACGGCGAGCTATACCTCCCGCCCCGAGGCACTAACCGGGTATTATTATCTTTACGGCAAGGTGAAGGGGGCAACGGCCCTCAAAAATTCCAACATCTCCCTGGGATTCCAGATCGCCGCGTATCGTGCACCGGAGCACACGGTGACGGTCAAGACAGAAGAAGGCCCGTGGTTCTTTGGCAAAAAACTCAAGACGAAGATCACCGGGACATACACATTCGGTGCCCCCATGGCAGATGCGCGTGTGGAGTGGACGCTGAGACGCTACCGTGGATATTACACGCCTCCCAAAAACGGAGCCTACAGTTTTTATGTGAATTATTACGGGCGTATGGTTAACGGAGAGTGGAAATACCCTGCCTATTCCCGGCTGGTCCAGTCGGGCAAGGGGACCCTGAACCAAAAAGGTGAGATGGTGGTCGCCCCCGTTCTTGAACCGGGGAAAGGGATTGATGCGCTTTTGGGACCCGGCAGCTTTGTGCTGGAGTCCACGGTCTACGATGTAAACCGGCAGGCTATCGCCGGGCGCAGCACTACGCTGGTTCATCGATCTAACCTGTATGTGGGTCTCAGGGTGCCCCGCTCCTTCGTCAAGGCGGGACAAAAAGCCTCCATGAGCTTTGTCACGGTAGATCTCGACGGGAAGAGGATTCCCGGCAAGAAGGTCACGGTCACCGCATACCTGCGTGAGGGCAAGGAGAAGAAGGTGAAGCGGGGCCGCTACTATGCCTCTCAGTGGGTCACCGAAGAGATCAAGGCGGGAGAATGTAGCGCTGCTACCACGGATAAACCCGGCTCCTGCGAGATTGTGTTCAAGAAGGGTGGATACTACATCCTCAAGGCCACGGTGAAGGACAGCGCCGGTCAACAGGTGGAGTCCCACAGCAGCATATATGTTTATGGTAAAAAAGGCCGTCCCATGGACCGCAACCAGGCAAAAACCATAACGATTAAAAGCAATAAGCAAAAATACGAGATTGGCGATACCGCCACCATTATTTTCACCTCCCCCTTCAAGAACGCCTCCGGGATTTACGCGGTGGAGCAGGGAGGTATCGTCACCTGGAAGCACATCACCTTCAAGGGGACCACTCACACGGAGACTGTGCCCATCACCCAGAAATCTCAGCCCAACGTCAATGTCTCCATGGTGCTGGTCCGCGGGCGGGTGAAGCCGGAGAAGGACTCCAAAGAGGCCGACTCCGGTCGTCCCAAGTTTGCCCACGGGAGGCTCTCCCTCAACGTGAATATGGCCAGCAAAATTCTCAAGGTGGTCGTGACTCCATCCAAAAAGGTGATCGCGCCCGGGGAAAAAATCACGGTGAGACTTAAAACAACCGACTTCAAAGGAGTACCAGTGGCCTCCCGGCTGGCGGTCATGGTGGTCGACGAGGGTGTCCTCTCGCTCACGGGATTTCAGACCCCGAACCCCTTCTATATTTTTCATCCCTATGAGGGTGCGGGGACCGCGATGATGGATATCCGGCACTTTATTATGAAGAGACTGAAAAAACAGCGGAAAATCACCAGGAACATAAAACAGAGCGTGATGCGTGAGCAGCCCAGTGAGTCTGCCGGTCATGGCCGAATCGCTCTGGCCAAAAAATCGGTCGAAAAATCCAAGGACCTTCTCGACAGCAAAGCCGACAGGGATAGCGATGGTATTATGGATTCCTCCGTGGCCACCGGGACTGGAATGGGTGGATCCTACGGCGCCGGGTTTGGCGTGAGTGGTAAGAAGGGTGGCGGCAAGCGGCATTTTCAGGTTCGAAAGTTTTTTGCCACCACTGCCTATTATAACCCCAAGGTCGTTACCGATGAAAAGGGGATGGCCTCACTCACCATTCCCATGCCCGAGAATCTCACCTCCTATCGCATCATGGCTGTTGCCATGGAGCAGAATACAAAAGACCGGTACGGAAACGGGGAAGAGCGGGTGAAGATTCGGCGGCGCTTCATGCTGCGCCCCTCCTTGCCCCGCTTTGCAAACTACGGAGACACCTTTGTCGCCTCGGTCGTGGTGAACAACCAGACGGGAGCCAAGGGGACCGCCACGGTGAAGATTGACGGTGTCGGGTTCCAACTTATGGAAAAAAACACCAAAACCGCCAACGTGACCCAGGGAGAGTCCGTGGAAGTGGGCTTTTTGGTGAAGACGCTTCGCCCCGGCCGTATTCGATTCCGGTTTGTGGGGTACATGGGAGAGGCTACCGACGCGGTGAACCCTCCCGCTGTTCCCGTGCATATCCCTGCTTCCTCGGAGGCCTCAGCTACTTATGGTGTGACCGAGACGTCCATCCTCCAGCCGGTGAAGCTGCCCGGGAATGCCATGCCCATCTTCGGCGGTCTTGATATTAACCTGAGCTCCACGGCGCTGACAGGGTTGCAGGACGCCGTGCGCTTTATCGTTGACTATCCCCACGAGTGTACGGAGCAGATAGCCTCCCGACTCGTCCCCATCTTTGCCCTGAAGAAGATCCTCGATGCGTTCAAGCTGGGGAAACTCTCGGATCGGGAGAAACGGGAGGCGATTGTGACCTCGGGGATTGCCCGGCTTCTCTCTACACAGCAGTGGGACGGCGGGTTCACATACTGGCCCGGTTCCTACC
>JAHJLU010000085.1 GCA_018821745.1 Myxococcota bacterium
CGGGAGCGCTTCAAACCCGAGGCGTTGGTGCTTTTCACCGCCTATCTAAAGGGTGCACAGGCAGACCCTCTTGAAAAGCCCCACCTGCCATTTATCATCAAACTGATAAAAATTCTGAGCGGGAAGTGACTATTTTTTTCGGGGCCATGATCCCGAGAGGTGGTGGGCCAGTTTGTAGACACCATAGGAGATGCTCGCGTTTTCGATGAAGACCCCCTCGATATGGTGAAGCTCGGCCTGGGAAAAATTATACAGTGCACGGACTCCCCCTTCTACCAGGATGTTTGCCACATCGACAGCGGCCTTCTCGGGGACAGCGATGATGCCGATGTGGATCTCCTGGGTGCTGAGCAGCTGCGGGAGATCATCCATGCTTCGGACCGGGAGATCTGCCACTGTAGTCCCGATTATTTCGGGGTTTGTGTCCACCAGCAACTTTAGGACGAAGTTTGAATTAACCTGCACGGCGTAATTGGCCAGCGCTTTTCCCAGGTTGCCGACACCGATAATCGCCAGGTTGTATTCACTGGTCAGTCCCAGGATGCTCTCTATGGCCTTGATGAGATACTCGACATTGTAACCGTAGCGGGCCTTGCCAAAAACACCGAAGTAGGAGAGGTCCTTTCGGATTTGGGTGTCCTTGAGGCCAAGAGCCTCTCCCAGTGACTGGCTGTTGACGCTGTCACAATTTTTGCGACGCAGCCTGAACAACTGCATGAGATAGCGGGGAAGCCGCTCCATGGTAGCCGCCGGGATGCTGATTCCTGTTTTTCCGTTATTGCTTGTGGGTGTCATTTGGGCCCCGCTTTTTTTACCGGGATTGATGGATTATCCGTTGCCAGCACAGGATAGAGTCTGGACAGTTGGGCGAGCGCCCATCCGAATGCTTCGATTGACAGGGTGATTGAGTATCCGATGCGTGATGGCTTCACGGAAAAACTTGCCTTGACCAGGGCCTTGGCGACCTCGGGGCCGTAGGAGCCCAGGTTGTGAATGGAGGTGCGGGCCGAGAGCGCCAACTGGTGCCAGTAGGTGAGGGCGTTTCTGAAATCGTTCTGGATTTTCTTTTTTCGTGATCGGAAGAGCACCGTGATTTTGTCTTTTTTGGCCACAACGGAGATTTTTCCGATGCCAAGCTTTTTGAGTCGGGGCCACTTCTCGAGGAAGCCGTCAGCCCCTTTGCGGGTGAAGGTAAACAGGGCCTGGGGTTCATCGGGGTTAAAGCGGATTTTCTTTTGTTTGCCCTTGGGCAGGGGGGACATGGGGTAAAGAACCTCGTTCCCGATGGTGATCCCCCCGGACCCCATCTGATTGGGGGTGTAGATGATGGGAGAGAGGGTCCCTTCACCGGTGACAAGCACCACAAAAAATAACTGGGTGGGCTGTGTGTTTGTTTTGCCCGACCACCCATTTATCATCCGCGCGCCCTGCGACTTGGGTAGCCAGCCCCAGCCAATGGCTTCTTCAGGGATGACGATGTTGCTTGAGGCGCGGGGCTTTGGTGGCGTTACCTTTGCATGCTTTGCTGCCATATCCGAGGCTGCCATGCTGGTGCTCGCGACGTTCGACTGGGTATTGTTTTTCGAGGGGGTGTCCTGTTTCTTTTCTCCGCAGGAGGCAAGAAAAAACACGCACAGAAGGGTCACCGCCTGCACAAGACGCTGGATAGGGATTGATTTTACATGAGATTCGAACATGGCACACTTCCTGGGCTAATTTCGTGCATTTTATCTCGAATGACGAGAGAACTCAATCCCCTTCTTGCATGCGTGTACGCATTTTTTCACGAATGGGAGCGGAGCAGGGGACCAGGGAGTTCCTGGTATTCGGGGTTGGTGATGCGGTTGTTGTCATCGACCAGGACCACGGTTGGTTTATGGTTCAAGGCCTCTTCTTCGGAGTAGGTTCCAAAAGTGGCGATGATGATAAGATCTCCAACTTCAACCAGGTGGGCGGCGGCGCCATTGACGCACACAACCCCGCTGTTGACAGATCCCTCGATGGCGTAGGTGTTGAGCCGAGTGCCCCTGGTCACGTTCCACAGGGATACTTCTTCGTAGGGGAGAATATCGGCGGCCTTGAGCAGCAGGGGATCAATGGTGATGGAGCCTTCGTACTCAAGGTTGGCCTGGGTTACCTTTGCACGGTGGATTTTCGATTTGAACATTCGTCTTTGGCTCATGACCATCCTCACGCAAGGGGATTGTAGTCAACACCTCCCCTATGTCAATCCTAAACGGGAAATGTGTGCATATATTCACGTTTCTTTTAACGGACTGTCTGAAAAAGGGGATCAGAGGATGTATTTGGAGAGATCGTCCTTCTCGAGGATGGGGTCGAGTTTTTCATTCACATATTTGCCGTCGATGACGATTTTTTCACCCGCCCGCTCCGGTGCGTCAAAGGAGATCTCCTCGAGGAGGGCTTCCATCACCGTGTGCAGTCGTCTCGCGCCGATGTTTTCGTGGCTCTTGTTGAGAGTCGCGCCAATGTGAGCGATGCGTCTGACGGCGTCGTCATGGAACTCCAGGATGATGCCCTCCGTGGCGATGAGGGCCGCGTACTGTTTGAGCAGGGCGTTCTGGGGTTCAGTGAGGATCCGGTAAAACTCCTCCTCACCGAGGCTGTCGAGCTCCACACGGATGGGGAAACG
>JAHJLU010000086.1 GCA_018821745.1 Myxococcota bacterium
CCCCATCACCGAGGAGATGATGTACAACGTGTTCCCCTTCGAGAACACCATCACCACCCTCACGGTCTCCGGCGCCGAGGTCAAGACCCTCCTCGATTACGTTACCCTGCGCAGCGCCCGCCGCGGCTGCTCCGCCCAGGCGCAGGTCGCAGGCGTTACCTTCGTCATGAACTGCAACGACCACGTGGTGCCTCCCTTTAAAGATGCGGGCTCCTTCGAGACCGCTCACCGCGTCACCATCGGCGGCGCGCGCCTCACCGACCCCAACCGTTACGGCGTTGACAGCGACGGCAAGGCCGTCTGCCAGTACGACGGCGTCACCTGCAACTCCGGCGGCACCCCCGGGGATCCCGACACCTGTATGGACACCATCGAGCCCGTCAAGAGCTGCCCCGCCGGCACCGAGTTCGGCGCAGGCGGCTGCTGCCCCGCCGGTGAGCTCTGCACCCCCCTGGGCTGCGGCAGACCTATCACCATGCTCTCCTCCTATACCCTTGCTGCCAACGACTACATCGCCCAGGGCGGCTCCGGCTTCAGGGTCCTGCAGTTCAACACCACCCAGTTCAACACGGGCATCCCCCTGCGCGACTCCGTGGTGGACTTCCTCTACATCAACTATCCCGGCTGCGGCGTGGACCTCACCTCCACCGAGATCGACGAGCTCAACGCCCTCATCGAGGCCGCAAGCACCCAGACCCTGGCCCAATTCGACGGCGCCAATAAGACCTTCATGAACTACGTTGATTCCATGAAAGACAAGGACTTCACCCGCTACGCCAGCTGCACCGAGGATCTGGGAGTCCAGATGAAGAAGGACTGCGAGGCCCTCCCCAACAACACCGACGAAAAAGATCGCTGCAAAATCCAGCAACTGGTCATAGCAGCTCAGATTTGCATTGATATTCCCTGCGTCGAAGCCAAAGAAGATGGCCGCATGGATCGTATCTTCCCCCAGTCTGAATAGGATGATCTCATGAAAAAACTCTTACTCTTCCTTCTATTGTTATCCGTCTCGGCATGCACCGAGACCGTCAAGAACAACGCCGAGATCGTCTCCCTCAAGGTCACCTTCGATGAGGCCAACCCGCCCGCCTGCGGTCTCACCCCCGATGACATCTGCACCTTTTCCCTGTTGGAGGACTCCTTCACCATCCGAATCAAGGTTGAGGCACTCCTCGAGGATCACTCGGTCAACACCGGCTTCAACCGCTCCATCATGATCTCCTCGGTCCCAGCGGGGATCTTCAACCCCACGGGGCCCGGGATCAAACACCTCGACGACGGCCGCTACGTGCTCATCGTGAAAATGACCGGCGGTGTATGGGAGGGTGATGTGACCTTCATGGGTGCCTTCGGCGAGATCTCCATCTTTGCGGAAGATGTTGGCTACGAGGTCGCTCCCAACGCCGCCAGCTCCGCCTGCCTCCACCTCTATCCCCAGGCTGGCTGCTTCGCCAAAGACGACGACAACCCCCTCAACGGCTCCGGGGCGGCGGGGGTTTCCCCCTCCCTCTTCTTTAAAAATCCCCGGATCTACGACATCCAGAAACCCCTGGATGAAAGCAACATTGGTGGCTTTGACGGCGACAGGACCGCCCTCGACGGCTACCGTGTCCAGATCGACGGTGACACCTACACGGGCGTTGATGCCTGCGCCGCCGGTGAGTCCCGCCTGGTGGTCACCCAGGTCGGCGTTGCCGGCTTCTACGTCACCGACGTCTGCAACCGTGTAAACCCTGGTAATGTCGGGGATCCCATAGTCTCCGACTACGCCTCCCTCTATATTTACAACTTCAACACCCCGGAAGATATGTTCAAGGGCGACTGCCTCCTCATGTTCCAGGGTGCCTTGGACGAATTCCAGGGCTTCACCGAGATGAAGAACCCCTTCTGGACCGTTGACTGGTGTACCGACGCCGAGGAAGCCGAAGGCTGGTGTACCGTCGAAGAGCCCAAGTGCCGGCACCTCATCCCCGATCCCGTGGAGCTCACAGGTGCTGACCTCGACGATCCCATCGCCATGGAGAAGCTGGAGTCAGCTCTGGTAAGGGTCACCAACGTCACGGCCTCCAGTGAGTTCAGACCCTGCGATTTGAACGGCGACGGCATGATCGACTATGACAACTATGAAGAGGATCAATGTAAAGAGAACTGCGGCGATGAAGTGAACTGCGTGGTCAAGGAAGACTTCGAGCAGTACTTCACCTGGACCGTAGACCTGGATGGCGTGGAAGTGGGCGTCGTGACCCGCGGCATCGTCGACTTCGACCCCGAGGCTACCGCCAGCCTGGGAGCCAACGTTTACAGCATTACAGGAACATTAAAACATCTCAGTTTTGGAAGTCCCGCGTGGATCATCACCCCAAGGGATCAGGACGATTTTTGTCTTGTGGCAAGCGATTGCCAGGAGTAATGGAGGTATATTTTGCGTAATTTATCAACACTATTTTTAACTCTCGTTTTTGCCCTGATCGGTGGGACCGCCATGGCCCAGGGAACCAAGGACGCCACGGGCACAACGGTGAAAACACCCGACGCCACGGCTACCACCCCTGCTACACCATCCACCCCCGTTACTCCCAAGGCAGTCGAGCCACCCACAGCCCCCAAGGCCGATGCAATGAAGATCGCCGACAAGGGTGCCGCCGATGTGAAAAAACTCTCCGGGGAAGTAGACCCCTATGTCGGTCGCAGGCACCGCAGACATCGCCACGGTCGTCACCACAGACTGGCCGCCCTCCCTACATTCTCCGCCCCCGAATCCAACTTTGTGGACACCCGCATCTCCTTCATCTTCGGTGATGACGACTTCCTCCACAAGGCAGGCGAGACCATCGTGGACTCTCCTCTCCCCGGGTTCGGCAACCGTAACGGCTACGAGCTCTTCTTCGACAACCTGAACTCTTCACGCACGGGCCGGGAGAACCAGATCCATCTGGTCCTCTATAAAAAGCTCGCCGGATACATCCCCGGGCTCGTCACCGAGGGCGCCATCGTCACCAAGTACGATTTCTCCTCCTCCCGTGACGGCAGCCTCAAAGACGACGGCACCTACATGCTCATCCGGTACCGAAGCCCATCGGGCGGACCCGAGCTCTCCGTGACCATGTTCCCCGTCTCAACAGACCGCTTCCGCCTCGGGTATCTCTATGATCTCACCTGGGCCGGCTCCGACGCTTTCCCCGGCGCCTACCGAAGCCTCACCCCCGGTATCAAGTTCGCGTTGCGCACCAAGGACACCTACGGTCTCATGGGCTTCAAGACCTCCCGCATGCTCACCAATCCCCCTCCCGGATCCTCCGAGGGCCGCGAGATGGAGACCTTCTATGCTGCCCTTTTTGGCGCCGGTTACAACCCGGGCAAATACGGTTTCTCCGTGGAAGGCAACGGCGGCTTCGTGCAGATGGGCCAGAACCCCAACAACGGTGTTGAGGGTGAGACGGTCCAGCTCTTCGGTGGTTCAGCCCGCATCGCCTATATGCACGGCATGAAAATGGGCATGAGCGCCGACCTTCGGCTTTTCCGGAATGATGCGGAGTTCGTCAACTCCCTGAACGCCCGTCCCAGCTACAGCCCCGGCTTCAGTTACCTTATCTCTGCAGAGGGTAACTACATCATGCAGTCCCTGCAGGATCCCGACACCTATGGCACAACAAAACTCCAGAACGCCTATGCCGGTGCCGTCAGCGCAAAATTCCGCAATGACTTCCTTCGTGGTCACCTGACGCTCTTCTCCCGCTCCGTCTCCTTCATTCTCATGAATGTGCCCTCCTATGTTCCCTACCAGGCCTTCTCCCAGGGTCTCGACACCAGCGCCGAGCTCTTCGCCGCCGCCGGCGTTGATTATTACCTCAAAGATCTGCACCTCACCGTCGGTATCACCGCCGGTCTGCAGTTCCCCGCCTCCACCCAGGTACAGCTCACCGCCACCACCGGCGCCTCCGAAGTCGACCTTGGCAAACGCACCGTGGTTATCCGCGACATGGGCCAGCTCTCCATTCTCCCCGAGGGTGAAGACCCCCTCCCCATCTTCGGAACCAAGCTCACGGCCAAGTGGGACCTCTCCGACATGATGAGCGTCACCTTCATGGTGCTCTACCAGCGTGATCCCAACTACACGACCCTCAAGACCCTCTCCAACGGCACCTCCTCCAGGGAATTCGAGTCCCCCAACAAGTTCGGCGCCGCCGTAGTCACCTCCGCCAAGTTCTAATCCTCACCCACGCAAACAGTCCAGCAAAACCCCGGGCAACCAGAGTATTGGCCCTGCGTCTCACCATATAATTCAGGGGTTATTTTTTTTAATCGCAAAGGGTACAAAAGTTGCGCGCCCCCAAGACCCAAGGTAACGCGGGGAGCGCGGGCATCTTGCCCGCACTCTGAGGAGTA
>JAHJLU010000087.1 GCA_018821745.1 Myxococcota bacterium
AGGGGCGCCGCGACAAAGAAGGGCACTCCATGGGCTTTTGCGGCCAGGGCCACCATATAGGTCCCGATTTTGTTTGCGGCGTCACCGTTGGCAGCGATGCGATCCGCACCCACCACCACAGCCTGGACTTTCCCACTTTTCAGAAGATGGCCGGCGGCGGTATCGGGGACCAGAGTCACTGGGATACCATCGTGGTGCAACTCCCACACCGTGAGCCGCGCACCCTGCTGCCGGGGTCGTGTGTCATCGGCATAGGCCATCTCCAGGCGTCCCTGACCATGCAGGGAGCGAATAACCCCCAGCGCCGTCCCATAGCCCGCGGTGGCGAGAGCGCCGGCGTTACAGTGAGTAAGAACCGAGATCCTCCCCGAAGGCAGTCTCGACGCACCAAAGTCGCCCATGGCGCGGCATGCCGACAGATCGTCCCGGGTGATGGTGTGTGCCCTCTCAAGGAGGGCCGAGAGCATCGCCCTTCGATCATGCTCATAGGCAACCCCCTCCATGGCTTCAATGGCCCAAAAGAGGTTCACTGCCGTGGGACGGGTTGCACCTAGGCGCGACGAGACAGGGGCAACAGCGGCCTGATAATCTGCGGCGTTCCCAGGCCAAGGCTCAAGCGCAGCAACACCGAGCCAATACCCATACGCAGCAGCGCACCCGATGGCGGGAGCGCCGCGCACCACCATGGTCTCGATGGCAGTGGCAACATCCTCCAGGGCAGTGCAAGAGATCCACTTTTCAACCAAGGGTAACTCCCGCTGGTCAAGGAGATTGAGGGCATTGTTTTCATATTTTAACGGGGTGATGGTGTCCATGGTGCTCCTGTCCGTGCTGATCCACGGGACCAATATTTACCATAGTTTCAAGGGGAAGAGGGAGGGAAATCGGGGGCCCTAAGGCCCCCGGAATAATTCAGCCGATTAGGGACAGAGGGGGTGAAAACCAGTCATACCGGGGATGCTGCAGAACTGGGTCTGGGTCATGTTACGATGCAGACCAAGTGCCCAGATAGCATCCTGACCTGCAGGTGCAGCCTCGGGGCTGTAGATTCTGGCTGGGAAGGAGGGGAACCCATCGGTGGCCTCGTCGTAGTTGAGGGTCACACCGGGAGCGAGATCGATCTCGGTCCAGTCATCGGAGAAGTTGGAGATGAAGTAGAGCAGGGCGACCCACACTTTGAGTTCGTTGAAATCGTCGAGGTCGATGGTGCCGTCTTCGTTTGTGTCGCCGGGGGTGGCGTTGAAGGCAAGAGAGGCGACCTGGTCGGAGTCGTTCATATCGACGAGGGAACCGTCCTTGCGCTTGGGATCGATGATGAGATTCTCACCCAGGGCGTTTCTGGCCTGGGGAAGAAGCAGGGCTACGTAGTAGTCCACGGCGATGCGCACCAGGCTGGTGGCGTCGTCAAGGTCAATCATCTCGCCCTGGCCTGGGGTAAAGCAGTTTTTGGTGGTGAAGACATCGTCAACAGGACATGCGTAGGCACCGACAACACGGTCAAACTGGTCACCGGTCTCATCGTAAATGAAACGGACGCCGGATGGATTGAGGTAGTACTCAAAGGGAACGTTACCCATAATGGCCTCAACGTTCATGTTGAGCATAATTTTGAGCTCAGTGGGGTGGACATAGAAGGAGATCATGGGGTAGCCGGGGATCATGTTTGGTCCGATACCCAGGGGGAATATCCTGAAGGCGTCGGCAGCGGCTACGGCACCGGTGTTGCCCTCAAAGACGGGATCACGGACGGCGCCGGCTTCGGCTACGGTCATAGTGATGGGGCTGGCGTCAAAGGTGGGATCGACAGAGGGAAGACCACCAGCAACGGCCAATGAGATGGTCTGGTTCATGACGGCGCGCATGGCGTCGGCAACAACGAGGCCGGCGGGGGACTCAACATCCTGGCCCGTGGGAATTTCGAGGTAGCCGTCCCAATGGGTAATATCGAAGGTGGTGTAGGCGATGGGAGTGGCGGAGTAGGTCATGCCGAAGTTGGGGCCCAGGACCGCACTTTCGAGCATGCTGATATACAGATCCATGATACCCGCGAGGGTAGCGTCGCCGGTGATGGTGTCATCGATTGGATGAATCATGCCCGTCGCGTCTTCAATTATGCCCGTGGTGACGTTGAAGGTTACGTCCAGTTGATCGACAAAGCGACCGTAGTCGCCGGTGGCGATAATGTACGTGTCACCGATTTTGAGGGCGCCATCGGCGGTCCCGAGGACCTGATGACGGTGACCGGAGAAGATTACGTCGATATCGTTGACATTGGAGGCCACGTCACGGTCTTCACCGATGCCGTTGGCGTTAATGCCCTGGTGGGAAGCGTGAATGATCATGTTGGCGCCGTCGTCTTTGATGGAGTCCACGAGAGCCTGGGTCTGATCATAACCGGTATCAAGGTCATCCGGGTCATCGTGCCACCAGGTGACAGGTGCAGCCTGGGGAACGTTGGAGTCGGCTTCGATACCGAGCTTGCCAAAGATACCAACGGAGAAGTCGTCGTCGATGGGCTTGATGACGTACCGTACGATGGTGTTGTTGGCGAGAAGGGCTTCGATACCATCGTCAGCTTCGGATTCCGTGCTGGTCTGGATATTGGAAGAGAGAATGGGAATATCAAAGTTGATCATCAGGGAATCTTGAGCAGCGGTAACAATGACATAGGTTCCCGCGGGGGTCCAGTCAAAGTCGTGGTTACCGAGGGTAATGCTGTCGTATCCCATATACATAAAGAAATGGAATGCGGGGGGAGCATCACCGGAGAGAAGGTCGACCATATCACCCATGAGGTAGTCACCGGAGTCGATGAGCACGGTGGGGATACCGGCCTCTTCTTTTTCCGCGCGGATGCCGTTGATCACGGCCCCGATGCGGGCGAGACCGGAGGTGACGGTGTCATCGCCGGTAACGAGGGGGGTGTAGTCGGAAGCAGGACCAACACCCATAAGATGAGAGTGGAGATCGGAAGTTCCGATGATTGTGATGTGTTTGATCACATCAGGACAGGCAGCATTGCCGGCACAAGCAGAGTCGTCACAGTCAACATCGCCGTTACCATCGTTGTCGATGCCGTCGTCGCAGACTTCGACACAGGCGGCGGCACAGTCGCTGTCGGCACAGTCTATGGTGCCGTCGCCGTCGTTGTCGACACCATCGTCGCAGATCGTCTCGGTTGTAACATTGTTGTTGTTGTCGTCGTCATCATCGCAGGCGGTGATGGCAAATAAAAGGGTGAATACGGTTAAAAGTGATAAAAGTCGTTTCATGTTTTCCTCCTGATTTTCAACTATAGCATGGTTGATCCTGATCACAAGAGGCGAAAGCATCCAGGGTCATGTATTTGTTGTTATTTTGCGTTTTTTCCCAGAAGGCTTCAATTCAACTGGAATATTTCACCCACAACAGGTGCAAATGTCTTCCATTTTCTTTGGGAGGCGGGCCCGAAAAACCGCTGAGGATCAATATCAATGATGGGCCAGGTACCAAAATGCATGGGGATAACCATTTTTGGGTCCAAAAAGTCCGCGGCTGTCAAGGCGTCCTCGGGTCCCATGGTGAAATTATCACCCACGGGCAGGAGCGCCAGATCCACTCCCGCCTTGCCAATCAGCCTCATATCGGAGAACAGGGCAGTATCACCCGCGTGATAAATGGTTTTTTCCTCCACGGTGAGCAACACCCCCACGGGCTGTCCCCCGTAAGAGCCATCGGGCAAAAAGGAGCCATGGAAG
>JAHJLU010000088.1 GCA_018821745.1 Myxococcota bacterium
CTGAACTTGATATCATAATCGGAAGGTGAGGCCACCTGCGCCCAGTCTCCCTGATATTTTTCAATCTTCATCTTTGTCTTGGCATTCAGGGTGGCCACGAGGCCCGGCTTCCCCGGTGCGAGGAAAATGGGCCCACTGGTGACCTCAAAAAGATTCCGCTGCCATCTGGAATAATAGGAATAGGGAACATTTTTATAGGGACCAAACTTTATCCCCAGGGCAGACTCGGGAATGTAGACGGTGAGGGGAACAAGGTGGTGTAGCTGCACTTCCATGAGCTTCCCCCTCTTGCGAGCCTTCCGGACAACGACCCCCTGTCTGATCCACCCCTTGGCTCCACCCTTGGTGGAAGCGCTCCCGTAAAAGAGGGTGTTCTCACACACAATCTGCCCCACATTGGCCTCTTTGACCCACCCTTTTGCAAAAAATGGATTAGTAATAATAATCTGGGCCCAACCCTTGATCCGTTTCACCACCGAAATTTTCAGTCCTCGCGGGACCTCGAGCATGGGCTTCCCCACAGGGGCCGTGTAAACTTTTACGCCATCATAATAGCCGTAATTTGTTGTTTTTTCGGGAACCAGTATCCATGGTTTCCCTCTCTTTGCTTCATTTTCCAGGGCAGAAATGGGAGAAGCCCCGAGAAATATTGACATAAAAAGCGCTAATCCCATTGTTTAAACCCTCATGTTGAAATCAGTGACGCCCAGAATGCTCTTTTCGACCGGATCTGTCAGGAATGTTTTCCCCCAAATCGAGCTACCCTCACAGTAGGTGACAAACCTCACATCGACCGTCCACTTCTCCAGGCCGCTGGTGCAGGGAGGAACCCAGCCCACAATCCGGAGAGGACCACATTTGAGACCAAACTGCTCAAACATGGCAGCGTATTGTTCACTTTTTTCCACACAGCCTGTGGCGATGAGCCTGTCTTTTTCGTTCACCGTGTGGCGCCATGGAGAGATAAGCTGCACTTTGCGGAAGAACCCGCTGGGCAGATACAAATAGATGTAGGACTCATCGGCGAGAATATCGTCGAAGTCCCCCACGTCAAACTCTGGAAATTTATCGTTAATTTTAATCTCTTCAAATCGGACCCGGTATTCACGGAGGGCCCGTTGCTCTGATTTAGCGGAATAAAAAGCCAGCATCCGGCCAAACAGCCTCCTTGAGGGGAGACGATGATCCCAGTCCAGAATAAACATGAGGGACGTGTAGGTGCGCCCCGGAAAGGGATGGAGGCCCGGCATTTTTTCAAGGAGTGTGTCCATTGAGCTCGTGGGGAGGTTCTGAAACTGCACCCGGGGATGGACATAAATCCTTCGTTTTACCAGCTTTATTTGCCGCTCATCCATAAGACTCCTAGGGTAGAATAATTGAACCGATATGACAAGAAGATTTCCCGGTCACCACTTGTTGATGATCTTGGCTTTGCCCAAGAGAGGAAGAACGGCGACTCTGTACTTTTGGGAGGTGTCCGTCTCGTGCTGGAAATAGAGGGTGACGCCAACGGGAGCGGTGTCTGTGGGGAAGCCGATGAGGGTACCGTCGGGCTCGATATAGAAGTGACGGTAGTCATTGGGCATGGCCATGAGGGTTGTGGGGGCGATCCCGTTTATCACCGCCTCCCGGGCATACTGCATGATGCGAACCTTCCACAGGCGATGGGTGATGGAGCGGGGCTGTCCCGTGACAACACAGTTGGTCACACACCACTCCATGGAGGTGGGACTGAACTGGAACATCACCCGGGTGCGTGAATTGATGGCTGCATTACGGGCCTCGTTGACCAGAGACATAAAATTCATTGTCTCCTTCTGCATGTGGTCATAGCTCTGGCGGGCATTGATATTCACTATTGCCACCGCGGACAGAATGGACAAAATGGCGACAACCACCATGAGCTCAACAAGAGTGAAGCCATTTTGGCGAGTTACATTGGTTCTTCTCATGGCAAGGTTCCTCCCGTGATGGGGCGATTGGGCAGCTGCACCACGAAGGTTACTTTCCTCCGGGAGTAGTTGTCCAGCGTACCCATGGTCCGGTCTTCATAGGCCGGTCTCCGCGTGCGGATGGAGCTCATGGCGTGTGTTGACCGCGCAACGATGCTGAAGCGGACCGATCGCACCCTGCCATACTCGGTGGCCAAAATGTCCCGGGAGTTAATCCACATCTCTCCGCGACCGTCCATGGGGTTTGAGGTGTCGACGTGGAAGGCGATCTGCAAGTCTTCGATGCCTTCGGCCATCACGCTCCAGGTGTAGTTGGTCCCACCGTATTCGAGGTTCCGCTGCCCGTACATAAGGAGCGGGTTTTTGGGGTTGGAGAGGTCAACCCGAAAGGCCACAAAGGGGAACTCCCCGAGGGTGGTCAGGGGAACGGTGGTCTTGGGGGTGTAGCTGTTGTTGGTGAGAAACCCGCAGGCAATATGGGTGTTGGTGGAGGGGTTCATGCAATACTGCCCCCCCCGGTAGTACCAGCCGAGATACTTAGTGGTGGTGGTGTTATACACGTAGTTGATCCGCATGAGACAACTGACCCCGTTCACGGTGATCGCCACCACATCGTTTGCCTTGAAGCCAATGGTGGAGTTCACCGTGGCCCAGTCGGTTATCCTCAGCCAGGAGGCCACGGACGTCACGGCAACCGAGGATGGGGCGATGAACTCAATCCAGTCCGGATCGTTGTCGGTCCCTCCCAGGGTGTTATCCGCCTGGGCGGGGTAATCGTTGCGGTTGTGGATCATGATGGTCGGGAGGTACTCGTAGCCTCCGGAGCAATTATTGAGAACCACCGTGGATCCAAGCCCCGCTCCGGAACGCTTAACCGTCTTCCGAAAATACATCTTCACGGAATTAAGGCTGTTCTGCAGATCGGAGACCCCCTCCTCGTTGGTGGCGGTCTGGTTGAAGACCGCCTGAATACCAAAGGCACCGGCCAGAACGATGGACGAGATGAACACGGCGATGAGCAGCTCAATAATGGTAAAACCATAAGAATTATGATGTTTCATATTGTGTTCCTCATCGGTATACCGTTGTTTTGAGATAGATGTTGTGGGGGCGTGGCGGGTTCTCTTCTCCCATCCACATGCTGACCACCTCAATCTCGTAGGTGCTGGGGAGGGTCCCCAGCGTCACACCGAAAGATGGCGTAAAGGTGACCCCATGGCCATCGCTGTTGTGGTCAACGTTCAGACCCAGTGCGAGATCACAGTGCTCGATATCGGTGCCGC
>JAHJLU010000089.1 GCA_018821745.1 Myxococcota bacterium
AGCCTTCACGCTGAAGAAGCTCCATTGGTTTGATGAAAAAAACATTGACCTCTTTTTGGGGACCCCTGTCACGGGCCTTGACCCGCAAAACAGAACCATCACCACCGCCAAACGGAAAAAGATAGGCTTCACCAGCCTGGTGCTGGCTACGGGCAGCTCCCCCTTCGTGCCCCTGCCCAAGGCTCTGGACCTCCCCGGCGTCTTCACCTGCCGTACCCTCACCGATGCCAGGAAAATCGAGGAGGCCGCCATGAAGGCATCCTCCGTGGTCATTATCGGGGGCGGCCTTTTGGGGCTCGAGGCCGCACACTTTCTCTCCCTTGACGGGCAGCGTGAGGTCACGGTAGTGGAGATGGTCCCGAGGATCCTGCCACGGCAGCTGGACGAGACCGTGGCCTCATGGCTGGCGACCAAAATCCAGGCCGCGGGGGTCAACCTGCGCATGGGAACTCTGGTGTCGGAGATCAATTATGACGATGGCCACCTCACCCTGACAACTCCGCAGGAGACCATTACTGCCGATATGATCCTCTTCTCCATCGGTGTGCGCGCCCGCACAGACCTGGCTCAGGCAGCAAACATCGCGGTGGAACGGGGGATCCTGGTAAATCAGTTCATGGAGACCTCCGTTGCGGGCATCTACGCATGCGGGGACGTTGCCCAGCGTGGTGATGTGCAGATTCCCCTGTGGCTCCCCGCCGCCCGCATGGGGCAAGTGGCCGGACACAACGCCCTCTCTGTGGAAAAACAGACCTGGGAACCACCCGTGTCCCCCGCCGCGCTTTCCGCCTTCGGGACCCGGATCTTCTCCGCCGGAACTCTCAGCGGCACTCTGCTGGAGAAGGTCGATAACCCTGAACAGGGTGCCCACCTCTATTTTGAGGACAACAGGCTCTCCGGAGCGCTGCTGTGGGGCGACACGAACCGCGGTATGGCCCTGGTCCGTGCCATGGAAGCCCAGACCCCCCGAACAGAAGTTGAGACACTGCTCGCCTAGAGTATTTCCGATAACGCAGAACGGTTTAGAGGCAGACGGTACGGTCAACCGACTCCATCTTGTGCAGACGGATTTGGTGGGGGGGTTGGTTTCTGATTAAAGGAGGGTCTCTTTTCGGGCTCTGTCAGCAGGGAGACGGTCACAAAAGTAATGAGCGAGATGAGAATGCCATAGAACGCGCTATTGAGATTGAGTTGCAGCAAATATCCGGGGAGTGGAAGCCTCTCAAAGGCTATCAGGAGGGTGGTTGTCCCGCCGCAGAGCATGGAAACCAGCGCACCTTTTGAGGTTCCCCTTTTCCAGAAATAGGCTCCCACCGTGGGCACAAGCAAACCACTCACCATAAATGAATAGGAGTAGAGGATGGTGTTCAAGACGGACGTGAAGCGGATCGCCAGCAGGATTGCCAGTACACCCACCACCAGGGTGGAGATCATGGAGACGCGGACGCCTCTGTTCCCGGACACGAGCTTCGGGTTCACCGCCCCGGCAAGATCCGTGGTGCAATGCCCCGAGGCGGCCATGAGGCACGAGTCTGCAGTGGACATAATAGCGGAAAAATAGGCGGCGATAACGATGCCGGTGACCCCCACGGGGAGCACGTGTTTGATGAGCAGCGGCAAGGCCATCTCGGACTCCGCGCCGGGAAAATAGGCACGCCCGCAGATCCCCAGAAAAACCCCCGCGAATGCCATGGCAGGGTACTCAAAAAGCCCGGCTATGTACCAGGCACGCTTGGCCTCCTTGACATTTTTGCATGCATACATGCGCTGATAGAGGGTCATCCCCACAGACCAGATCGGGATGACCGTAATCATCCAGTTTATGAAGGTAGAGGGAGAGAGGTTGGTGAGGGAAAAATGGGATGCGGGGACACGCTCAGCCAGGGCACCGAAACCTCCGATCTGAATAACAGCGGCAGGGATTGTCACAAAAATAAGCCCCACGAGGAGCACTATCCATTGGATGGCGTCGGTGAAAACAACAGCCTTGATCCCACCCAGCACCGTGTATCCTATGGTGATGACACCAATGGTGAGAATAGAGAGCATAAGAGGCGTGAGACCCCCGATTTGGTAATCGAGAATCGTAGAGGAGGATAGCTTGGCGCCCGCGAGAATTTGGCCCGCAGTAAACCCCAGATAACCTAGCCCAGATATAATCGCTGCAATCACTGCAACCTTCTTGTTGTATCGCCATTTAAGAAAATCGGGATAGGTCAAAAACCCTTCCCGCGAATCAATTTTTTTGATCTTTGGGATGATAAGCACGGCGCTCATCCAGGCCCCCACCAGCCCGGTGAATAAGAGCCATGAGCCGGCTATCCCCATGGTAAAACCCAAGCCCCCAAGACCAATGGAGAACCCTCCTCCCACATCGGTGGCCACAATGGAAAGCCCGATGTGTGTTGATGACATGGAACGTGAACCCACAAAATAATCTTCAGTCGTATTGTTTTTGTTTAAAAAATAAAACCCAATCCCCAGCATGGCCATGAGATAGGTTCCAAATATCGCGTAATCGATTAAATGCATAATCCAACCCTATGTAATTGAAGGCAATATAAACCGGGTTTCCTGACTCTGGCCGAGTACATTTCGCCTGTCTGACTCTGTGTCATGGTGTTCGTTTGCACCCGGTTTTGCTCTGCTCATACTCATTTCTAGGGTATCTCGCAGGTATGGGCCACTTTTTTCTGACAAAACTTTTGTCGGGCACACCGCCCCTTTTGCGGCGTTGTCGCACTTGAATAGCCGCAAGTCACCGCTGTGAGCCGATATTATCTGTGGCATGACCCTGTTCCAAGCCATGGAAGCCAAACCCCCCGACAGAAGGTGAGGCACTGCTGACCCAAAGTATTTTAGATAATGTAGAGCGCTTTAGAGGCAGGCGCCGTAGAGGGAGTCCGTAAAGCCGGTGCAGGTCCCGCCCGAAGTACAGTCGGCGTCGCCGTTGGCGACCCGGCAGATGATGTGGCAGGTGCTGTCACTGACGCACATGGCGCCAGGAACACAATCATTTACAGATGTGCATGCGGTGCCCACGGTGAGGGATCCTGCAGAGGCGCAGATAGTGGTGTCCTGATAGGGATAGCAGCCTTCATTGGCGTTGGGACAGTTGTCGGGGTAGATGGTACAGGCGTCGAGGATGCCGCAGAGGTTGAAGTTTGTCCCCGTCAGGGTGAACACACACACGCCAACACCGGGACAGTCCGGGTGGGTGTCCTGATCACAGTAGGGCATGCACGTGCCGTTGATACAAGCGCCTCCGACGGGGCACTCATCAGCGGGACCGCAGTCACCGTAGTTGGTGCCGGCCGAAGCCATGAGCTCGTCAGTACACATGGGGGTGTGCTGACTGTTATTGGCGGAGCAGAAGGTCCCGGGAGGACAGGCGTCGACGGCGTTGTCAAAAAATATCGTGGTCTCATCACACACGGGAGCGTCGCAGGCGGGATCGAAGAGGCAGTCGTCATCGTTGCAGTCCACATCACCGTCGCCGTCATTGTCGATGGAATCACTGCAGTTCAGCTCGGTGGTGACATTATTGGTATTGTTTGTGTTGTTTGTATTATTGACGTTATTGGTATTGTTCAGGTTGTTCGTATTGTTGGTGTTATTTGTGTTATTCAGATTGTTGATATTATTGGCTGCACACGAGGGTGAATCGGCACAATCCGTGTCGGCACAATCCGTGAGCCCGTCATTGTCATCGTCGAGGCCGTTGTCACAGATTTCTGACCCCGCAGAGACATCGTCGGTCACGTCCACAAGGAGATGGCAGCCGGCAAACAGCGAAGCACCCAGGAAGAGGATTGAAATAAAATTCAAATTTCGGTTCATGCACAGACTCCTTGCGCTAAAAGTCCAAAATTACTGTAGCATATATTTGCAAAAAGTGAGCGTGAAACTGTGCTGCCCACTCAGCCTCCTTGAAAAATTGTGCATGTCTGCTGGATTCTGATCCCCCAAAGGGGGGTCGCGGCTGCTCACGCATCAGGTCCCAACTTTTTTGGCCACAAAGAGGTCACGCCGCACCGCCTGCTCGACCCAGTGTTCGAAGTTCTCGTAATGCCCCCCCGTGAGGACACGGTAGCCCCCTGCCTCAAACAGCTCGGCAAGACGCTCACGGGTGATACTGTGGGTGTTGTGGGCCAGCACAACCGTGCCTCCCTCCCGAAGGAGCGGGAACCATGACTGCGCCGCCTCGCCCAGCAGCGAGGCAAGGGCACCATCCCCATTGTTAAGAGCTTTTTTGTGCTGGACACCGTAGGGGAGGTCCGAGGCAATAACATGCACACTGTTCTTCTTGAAAACCTGGTGGGAGAAGCGCGTGTCCCCCTCTGCAAACTGGATCCTGCGCCGGTCACCCTCTTTGAAGGCCTCCGTAGTGTTTGCAGTCTCGATAGTGTACAGGGTGCTGCTCTTGCGCCCGTCGGGTCTGATTGTCTGGGTGGTGGCGGTGTGCTTGAACCGGTGGAATTTGAAATACCGCTTCAGGTAATTGTTGATCTCGGGGCACTCATTCCTTCGGATCTCCATGCCTGAAACGTGATACCCGGCGATGAGCCCCTCATAAAGCGTTGTCCCCCTGCCGCACATGGGATCAAACACAGTGAGGGGGCTGTCAAACTCTCGGGCGAAATCACTGGAGAAGATCCCCACGTTGAGCATCAGCGAGGTGAACCGCTCGTTGGTCTTGCCGCTGTACTTGAGGATCCCCGAAATATCCGACTGAAAATAGGTCGCCCTGTTTTCGTTAAAGGGGATCAGCGAGTCCGGGAGAACACGAAAGAGGACAAAGTTTGAGGAGAGAACGTGCAGGGCCCGCTGAGCGATACTGGAGAGCGCCTCGACCTCGAAGGTATAAAGCTCCAGGCCCGCCATGGTCTCGTAGGCGGGGGAGGTAACTTTCATGTCCATGGCAACGGTCACAATGCCAAATTCACACTCCAGCAGGGAGCGGGTGGCCTCATGGTAACGTCTGTTGTGGTGAGGATAACGCAAAATTCCAAACTTCATACATCTCTCCTCATGCTGCAGGGCGTCTCTCCCGACGCCAGCTGCCACTATACTAAAAACAACCCCGGGCCAAAAGGAAAGGACTGCCACCCGGTGAAGATTTTGTACGGCAAAAAAATCCCCCGAGCAGGTCCGGTGCCGGCAAAACCCGACAACACATTGGCACGAGAAATTGGGATGAGATTTGTCTGGCCCACACTGGGGGTTGGGTGATAAAAGCCATTGTGCAACCATAGACCTGCGGTGTGAGATCCACCCGGGAACCGAGGAACCGCTGTATGGACATCAAGCGTAAACGCACCCATAAAAAAAAGCCTGAGACATTTACCCCGCTCAATGCGCTTGAGGAGACCCTCATGGCCGCAGCAAGTGATCCATCCTTTCGGCTGGAGTTTTACAAGGACCTGCTGGAATCGGAGCTCTACCTGGTCCATTTTGGTCATCCCCAAGGGGAGGGTGATTCAGCTGACTCTGAAGCTGAATATCAGTTGGAGATCCAGCAGGTAGAGTTCGAGGGGGAACCGTACATCCCCGTCTACTCCGCTCTTGAGCGTCTTGAAGAGAATCTCCCCGAGGGGGGGTCATACCTCTCGCTCAGTGCGCGGGAGCTCTTTGAGAACACAGCAGGGGCACAGCTGCTGCTCAACCCCGGGTCCCAGTACGGGAAAGCATTCTCCGCAGAAGAGATCGAGTCAATCCTCGATGGAACCGTCTGGAACGAGGTGCTCTTCTCATTCTTCACAGGCAGTGATCCGGAGCCCGAGGCCCCTCCTCCAAAGGAGAAAATCACGACCGTTGAACAATATATCAACAGCTTTGCGCCAGCCACCCGGGCCTTGCTCAGGGAGCTTCGAGCCACCATAATCTCCGCGGCTCCCAACGCAACGGAGCGAATCAATTATCAACTGCCCACCTACTCTCTCAATGGAGATCTGGTCCACTTCGGGGCCTTCACACGACACATCGGCTTTTACCCATCACCGGGTGCCATTACCGCATTTGCCAATGAACTGAGCGGATACAAAACCTCCAAAGGAGCCGTCCAGTTCCCCCTGAACAGGCCACTGCCCCTGGAATTGGTGGAGAAAATGGTACGGTTTCGCGTTAAGGAAAACACGGAGAAGACAAAGCGAAAATAGAACCGGATATTGAAAGTATACCTTCCAGTATTTCATGGTTCGACTCTCCCATCCGTGGTAAGACCATGTCATGGAGGCCTTGCATGGCAGATTCTTTGAATGATTCCAAAACGATGAGCGGGGAAAGCGCCGAAGGTGTCCGCTGGTGGGGGAGTTCGCCACTCCCCGAGGGAAAAATCCACTGCCTCTCCCTTGGTCCCCTCAACCTTTACAGCGAGAAACTGGAAAATGAGTGGAGAATCGGACTGCTCCGAGGGACCGACCCGCTGGAGTCCGCAGTGACCACCGCTCACTTCAGCGCCGGAGACCTGCCCGCCAATATCCCCTGGGAGCGCTTTGCCGGAGGGCAGCTTGATTCCCCGCTGTTTATCTCCCCTGCCCTGGCGGATCGCCCCGTGGTCTCCCGCCCCACCAACGCATATTATCTCCCCTCCACGGAGAGCGTCACCTTCTTCATCGGCACACCGGTGTGGGTTAAAGTAATGACGGCGAAGGGGAATGTCCTTAAAGATTTCCCTGTGTTCCGCCCATCAGACACATGGTTCGGCCCCACCACGGATCAGGGGCAGCTCTGTTACGCCAGCCGTACCTTCTGTAATGTGGATCTGGCAAGCGTCCCCTACCGTCCCCATCGTGCCGTCACCTCGGTCACGATCAAAAACAAGAGTCCCGAGACCATCCCCATCGAGAAGATCAAGCTCCCCGTGGGGAACCTCTCCTTGTACATTGGACCAGGCAACCGTATCTGGACTCAGGACATCACCTACGAGATCGTGGAGAAAGAGAGGGTCATCCAGCTCAGGCTCAGCGATAATCCGCCAGCGCTGGCCCCCGATTCAGAATTTCTGAGTAAGGGGCGGGAGCCATCGGGGGGCAACCTCCTTGTTCAGGCCATTTCCTATTTCTTTCCGGAGATGTAAACCATGGACTATAAACTTATCCTCTCCGACCTTCGAAATTTCTTCACCTCTGCCGAGGTCATGGCCGCCGGGCGAGCCCTGGTGGTCACCATCCTGGGCGTTGTCTTCTCCCGGACCCTGCCGCGGCTCCTGCCCGTGGGCCGCCTCCACCCCCAGCACCAGCTTGTCCTGCGACGGAGCTTTCGGTATATTATTTTCCTCAGTTCCATCGGGTGGGCCCTCTCACTGCTGGGAGTCAGCCTCCAGCTGCTTCTGGGAGCGGCGGGAATTCTCACCGTGGCCGTTGGTTTCGCCTCGCAGACCTCCGCGTCCAACCTCATCAGCGGCCTCTTCCTCATGGCCGAGCAGCCCTTTCGCATCGGGGACATGATCAAGATGGGCGAAATCACAGGCACCATCGTCTCCATCGAGCTGCTCTCCTTTCGCCTTCGGACCTTCGACAATGTGGAGATCCGCATCCCCAACGAGACCATGATCAAGAGCAACGTCACCAACCTCACCAAGTACCCCATACGGCGCTATGATCTTCCCATCGCGGTCGCCTACCACACCAACCTTTCGAAAATTCGCACCCTCTTCCAGAGTGTCCTTGACGAGATCCCCCTCGCCATGGTGGATCCGAAACCGCAGATGATTTTCCTTGGCTTTGAGGACTCGGGGATCAAGCTCCAGTTCTCCGTCTGGTGCACCAGGGAGAATTTCTTCCCCCTCAAGACACAGCTCAGCGAGAAGCTCAAGGCGGCCTTCGACGCCAATGGCATCGAGATCCCCTTCCCCCACATCTCACTCTATGCGGGTTCGCAGACAGCACCCTTCCCCGTCACCATGGTGGAACCCGCTGCCCACGAAGCGGCACCGTCACCCACGGACCCACCACGCCAATAAAACGCTTCACCTGCTGAATAATTGAAAATACGTGAGCGAGCAGAGGGGAGGGGAAAACTCCGACTCAATCCTGATCCTTCTCCCATTTCTTTCGCTTCTCCTGGAGGTCCTTTTGGGCCTTGGGAGTCCGGGAAATGACTGTCTGGTCATCGCGGACCATTGTCAGCCGGGTCCCGCTGTCGAAGAAACAGTAAACGCCGTCCTCCCTGCGGACAAAGGTTCCATCCACAACAGGGCCCCCGCATCGATAGTTGGCCAGCCATGTCTCCATCTGAGTACCCTTGGGGTCCACCCGGGCAACAAAACACGAGGAGTTGCTCTCGCACAGCACATACACATACCCCTCCACATCCATATAGGGCAAGGAAGTGTAATATAGGCGAAAGGGCATCTTCGCGTTGTAGAGGGGGGTCCCGTTCCGGTGGTATCTGACAATGCGATCACTGGCACACAGGACCACACTGCCATCTCCCCCTTCGCTCAGGGCGACATCGCTGTCCAGGCAATATCGGGGCGCGATCCCCAGCTTATCCAGATAGGTGGGACCACCGGCTGGCACCTTGCAGGGGATCTCGGTCCCGTCTTCTTCGGTCCACAGCGGGAGGCGGTTTCCACGGAGATCCATACGCCAGAGCTCCGTGGCCGACCCATGATTTTTCAC
>JAHJLU010000012.1 GCA_018821745.1 Myxococcota bacterium
CCCTTGCCGCCCACCAGGTAGGTCTGGGTGCCGTCGGAGATTTCGTCCTCCACGTGGGTGTATTCGTCCATGCGGTCGGCGTTGTTGGGGATGCCCACGACGATGAAGGGGCGGACATTGCCCGCATCAAGCTCCATCTCCATAACCCCGTCCACATCCCAGGTGCCGTTGGACCATGGCTGCGCCGTATCAAAGAGGTTGTTGCCGTCGTGCATATAGAGGACCGGATAACTTTGGGTCTCCTGCTCGTAGCCCGGGGGCAGGTAAATGTAAATGTCCCGGGAGTTTCCCAGGGCCGTGGCGGTGATGTCCCGCGTGAGCTCCAGGTGTCCGGCCAGGGGGCTGCCCGCCACCAGGGAGAAGCGCCCGTAGATGTCGTACTGAAAGCGCCGGGAGAGGGGATCGGAGAACCACACCGCGTCGTCGGCATTGTCGCGGGCAATGTATTTGTAGGCTGATCCCTCCTGCAGCTCAGCGGTGAGGGTCATCTCGAGGTGAAAGAAATTGTTGCCCGCGGCGGTCAAGTGGTAGGCGGGATCATCCTCGGCCCATCCATTGAAGTCACCGCTTACCGCGATTGGGGCCAGGCGGCGATTGGGGTCGAAGTCCTCATCGCTGAACTCGTCGTCCTCCTGATCATAGGCGGGGTCGGCGTAGTAGGCGAACACAACGGTCGTCCCTTCACGAATGGGAAATCCGCTCCCCTGCTCAACCCGCTGGATAAATGCGGTGATCGTGTCTGCGGGATCGCCGATTCCCTGTTCCAGACAGGCGATGAGCCCCTGATAGCTCTGGTACTCGGTTAACAGCGCAAAGTCAGCCGGGCACTCGGTAACATTGTTGGTGTTGTTACTGTTATTGACGTTGTTACTGTTGTTGGTGTTGTTCCCATTGTTGAGATTGTTGGTGTTATTTGAGCTGTCGTCGTCACATGCGGTGAAGAGGGCCAGGATGAGTAGAAGGGTTGCAAAATGGCGCATGGCAGAGATCTCCTTTCAGGATGCAGGTAGGCAAAGCATAGCACATCAGCGGACCAGAGTGTGCAAACTTCAATTTTTGCGCTCGCGTCCATTTCGCGCTACCACAGTGGTATGCATCTTCGACCTCCGCCTACTCATTTGCCGGTGCAACCGGACCCACCCAAAGCCAATAAAGCAAAAATATTGCTCTATTTCGCGGGTGTGCTGCTCCTGATCTACGCCTACGTCTTCTTCTATTCTCCCGCCTCCTGCTCCAACGTGAAGAAAAAGATCGACAAGACGGTCCAGACGAGCTCAAAGGAGCACATCAAGAAGGCCATCAAGGGCAAGGTGGATGCGGTCCCCGCAGAGCCCGGCAAGGGCAGCCTCTCGCTGAATATTCCCGGCCAGATTACGGGGGATTTTGAAGACGAGATGCTCACGCGTGAGTACCTCATGGCCAAGACCGTCATGGGGACCGTAAAGCGCCGTGAGATCGTCACCGCCGCCCTTATCCGCAATGGTCTTGCGGGTGATGAGGCCAAGCGGCTGGTGGCGTCCTTTGAGTCACGGGGCGTTTTTAACTTCCGGCGAGCCCAGCCGGGACAGAAGTTTGAGCTCAAGATGTCCCTGGACGGGAGTCGGGCCTTTTACTTCAATTATCACTACGGACAACGGATCCAGTTGATAGCCGAGCGGACGGCCAAGGGGTTCAAGGCCCGCAAGGTGGTGCACCGAATCCGGCTGCTGGTCTTCGGGATTGGCTTTCGGATCCATAAAAACCTGGCGGCAACCCTGGCAAAACTGGGAGAAAATTACAGTCTGGTGAAAAAGCTCTCGGCCCTCTTTGCCGACGAGATCCAGACCCGGGAGCTTCGGGAGGGTGATGATATTACACTCCTGGTGGAGAAGCGTTTTCTCAAGAAGCGCGCCATCGGCTACGGTAATATTCTCGCGGTTCGCCTGAACACCCGGGAGAAGGGCGAGTACAATGTCTTCTATTATGAGCCCGGGGGGTATTACACGGCGGACGGGAACTCCTTTTTCCGGGTCTATCTCTCACGGCCCCTGCCGGGTAACACGCCCCCCGAGAAGGATCCGGTCAATGGAGGGATCGTTTATCCCGCTTCCAGGCGTCCGCCGGTCTGGGCTTTGTCCGGAGGGACCGTCGCCTCCCTGGGGTGGGCGGGTAAATTCGGTCGCAAAATCGAGATCGACCACCCCGACGGGGTGAGGACCGTCTACTATCAACTCTCCAGTTTCTCTAAAAAACTCAAAAAGGGGAGCCAGATAGCGCGCAAGGAAGTTATCGGGAGGGCCGGGTATTCGGGGACTACCCCCGACAAAAACGGTGCGGGAATCCTGGTCTATAAAAATGGCGGAGTGATCTCCCAGTATGCTATCTCCAGTATTCGCGAGCCGGCCATCTCTGCCCAGGCGCGCGCCGCCTTCCTGGCAAAGGTGAAGATGTACGAGGGGCAGCTCGACTCCATCAAGATCGTTGGTGGGGGCGTTTCCCAGCGGATCTTGTCGCTCAAGGAGAAGCTGGAGGCCGAGAAGCGGAAGAAGAAAAAAGTCCACCGGAAGAAACGCAGGGGCAAACGCCGCAGACCCGCCATGAAAAAGAGACCCTAGGGATGGGCCCTTCTTTATTGGTTCAGCAGTCCCCCTTTTTATAAAACCGCTCAATAATTATTCAAAAAATCCGCAGAGAATCGACTATTTTCCGTATTTTTCGTTCAGTCTCTCAAAGACATGAAACACGGCGGGGCAGGTCTCCCGGTTCTTCAGGGAGAGGGCGAGCATCTGGTAGAACTTGGTGACGTGCAGGTAGGGATACTCACGGCAGGACCGCGGCCGTGCCTCATAGACCAGGCAGGTGTTGTCATCATCGAAGAAGGGGCAGGGGGTCTCCTTGAACACGTAGTCCTCATCACTGTCCAGCAGCAGGTACTGGTCCACAAAGTCCGGCAGCTTCATGCGGAGGAAGCGGGCCAGTTTGTCGATGTCACCGGTGGTGAGGTGGCGATCCATGGTGCGGCAGCAGTTTCCACAATCGAGGCAGTTAATTTCCGCAAAAATCTCATCGTTCCACCGATGGACATCGTGGTCCAGATCTTTGGGAGGCTTGTTCTTGAGGGTTTTTGCCAGGACCCGGTGTACTGCCTTGCGAAGCGAGGCCCGAGAGGTCAATTGTTCAACAGAGAGCATCAATTTGGTCATTAAAACACCATTGGCCGATTTTCAGGGTTTTATTTGCCTTCGAGGCGGGAGAGGGCTCTTTTGGCTGCGGCGAAGTTGGGGCTCAGAGAGAGGGCTTTTTTGTAGGCCGCCTTGGCGCCGGCGGTTTTTCCCAGTTTTACTCGCGCATTACCCAGCTTATACCAGGCCAGGGAAGAGCTGCGAAGGCGGGTGGCCTTTACCAGTGCCCGCTCGGCTTCGGCGGTTTTTCCCAGCTCGAACGCCGAGGAGGCGAGTCCCATGAGCGCCGCGAAGGAGGATCCCCTGCCGGCAAGCTTTTTGTAAAGGGCATAGGCGCCGGCAATGTTGCCCTGATTCTGGAGCTGCTTGGCCTTCTCCAGGTCACCGGAGGTGCCGCTCTTCATAGGATCCGTGGGGAGTGTGAACATGGGAACCTTGATGTCCGGCTCCATGCTGGGCTTCATGACTCTGACCGTGGTGTGCATGGTGGGGGTCATGGGTTCCACCACCATCGCCGGCGGGACATCCATGACGGGCGGGACATCCATGGCAGGCGGCACCATGGGATCAGTCACCATGGGCTGGACCGGCGGCGTGGTGTCGGCAACCATGGGTGGCGGATTTTGTGCCGGTGGGGCCATGGCGGGGTTCATGTCATTCTTTGCTGCCATGGGAGCGGTGCTCTTGAACTCCATCTCGTCACTGCCGGAGGTGAGTTTCGAGATGATAAACCACAGCACAATGGCAAGAAGCACACCGCCGAAGACGATACCGCTCCAGAAGAGGCGCTCCTTGCGGATTTTTTGTGCCCGCTCCTCCATGAGCAGCTCCTGCTTCATGATGAAGGTGTCGGAAGGCCCCGAGAGCATGAGGGAGGAGGCGGGGCCTGTGTCGGGATCATCCACGGCGTCCATCTGGGAGGTTGGCGCCTGACCGATTTTGGGTGCCTCGATGCCGATGAGTACCCCCGCTTTTTTATGGGGGCTCCGGCCCGTCTGGTCCTGAGCGGACTTGGGCTGGTCAACCGATGCGTCGAGGTTTCGGGCTGTGGTCTGCTCGTAATCCACCTTGCGTGTTTCAACCGGGGAGTCTGAGGTGTTTGTTCCCTGACTCGGCGCTGTAAAAGCGCTCCGGGGATCAGGTTGGTTGTGATGACCTGCGGCTGCCGACCGGGTGGCTACCTCCACCTGTGATGCGGAGGAGACAGGGATGGAAGCTATGGGGACGCTCAACCCCTGGAATGTCTCTCCCGGTGCCAGCCGAACCACTCCACCTCCCGCCATGCGGACCATGGAGGGCCCCTCCAGCAGGCCTGGAGGGAGCTGGAGATTGAGATAGGAGGAGCCGGGGTTGACTCGCTGAGAGTCGCGCTGTGTGGCAACCGTGGGGGCATCGAGCAGGTTGATCAGCGCCTCTTTGAGTTGGAGCACCGTGGCGTAGCGGTCATCGGGGTTCTTGGCCATACATTTGGCGATTATCTGATCAACACCCCGGGGCAGATTGGGGACCGTTCCCTCAATACGGGGATAGGGGGAGTCCAGGTGGGCCGCCATGATCTCCAGGATGTTTTTTCCAGAGAAGGGAGGATGACCCGTGAGTGCCTGATAGAGAATAATCCCCAGGGAATAGATGTCGGTGCGGGGAGAAACCGGCTGGCCCTTCATCTGTTCGGGTGCGGTATAGGTGGGATCACCCAGGGTGAAGCCGATGCCTGATTTTGCCGGATCCTTGCCCCCGGTGATGATCTTGGCCAGACCAAAATCGAGAATTTTTACAAAATCATCCCGGCTGTCGTGCTTGGTGAACATGAGGTTTCGGGGGCGCAGATCCCGGTGGATAAAGCCCATGGCGTGGGCCTCCATGAGCCCCTCGCACACTTCCCCGATAATGGAGACAACGCTATGAAAATCCAGGCGGTTACGCTGGGCGATGCGGGTCGCCAGGGTCTCCCCCGTGAGGAACTCCATGGCGATGTACATCAAGTGATTGGCGGTCTGGCCCAGGTCAAAAACCTTGATGATATGGCTGTTTTCCAGTTCGGAGACAGAGAGTGCCTCTTTTCTGAACCGCTCCACCGCCTTCTCGTCCTGAAGCAGCTCGCCATGGAGGAGCTTTATGGCCACCCGTTTTCCCAGGTTTACGTGGCGCGCGAGATAGACACGCCCGCTGCCGCCTTCTCCCAATTGCTCGAGGATGAGATATCGGTTGTCCAGTTTCGACCCGATCATGGGGTCTTTCTGGGCAGGACGCAGGCTCAGTCCGCACTTGGGACAGAACCGGGCATCATTTGGAATATGGTTGTTACATCCTATACAATTCACGGTACACCCGGGCTTTGCCGCTCTCCACATGGGCAGTCAGTCACGACACTGACAGGAGAGTCTTGTCTTTGTCAGTGAATATAGAGCATAATGGTTCATTATCAAACTACTAAACGGACTTCCTGCGGAAAAATGCCCGTCGCCGGGGATTTAGCCCTGGCGATTATGGCCTGTTACTGCTCAGGATGAGCATGGGTCCCTGCTGATAATTATGAGGAGGATGGGGGGAAGAGAGGAAAAGAACTATTTCTTGGCTTTTTTCGCCACTTTTTTCACTTTGGCGCCGGCTTTTTTCGCTTTGGCGTCGACTTTTTTCGCTGCGGGGCCTTTTTTGCCCTTCATGGCTTCGAGGGCGCCGATGATTTTTTTGAGGTCTTCTTTGGGAAGATTGATGGCGATTTTAATGAGGGCGCCGGCGTTGCTGATGGTGAGGCTGTTGAGCAGTTTGGGATCGAGGCCGATGCCTTTGATGGTCTCAACGACTTTGGGGGTGGTGAGGAGGGGCTTGATGAAGCCAACGATTCTGCCGGCGGCGCCAGCGTCTTTTACGTCGATGTCCACATCGGCTTTGAAGGCGTCGGGCATGCCAACGGAGCCTTTGGCGGAGATGTCTTTGATGGTGCCGATAAGCATTTTGGCTTCCTGGCCCATTTTGCTGGTGGGGATGTCGTTAGCCATGAAGCGGACGCAGCCTTCGCCGGTGAAGTAGGAAGCAACGTCGCCTTTACCAATAACGCCCTCGCCGGGCTTGATTTTGGTGAGGTAGTCGCCCATGGCGCCGAGGATCATGTTTTTGCCAATGGAGACAAAGGTGAAGCCTTTTTTGGTCATGACGGCGTCTTTGCCGCCAAATTTGGCTTTTTTGGTGTCTTTGCCTTCTTTGGTGGTGCAGGCTACGAATTTGGTGGTGTCAACGTTGACTTTAAGGATAACAACGCCTTTTTTCTCGCCGTTGTCGCCGAAAGCATAGAGTTCTTCCATGATGTCAGTGGGCTTTTTGGCTTTGTTGCCCATGCAGGCCATAACTTTATCAAAGCTTTTGGTCTCCATACCGGTGCTGACAGCATCTTTATTCTTGGCCATGAGGCCTTTGATGATGTCGTTGGCGAGAAGTTTCTTGAAGTTGATGTAAACGGCGATCTGGGGAACGCCGATTTCGCCGAGAGCAACACCCTTCATGGTGGCCACGGGGGCTACGGGTTTTTTCACATCGGGTTTTTTGACGTCGGGTTTTTTGACGTCGGGTTTGGTACCCATGTCAACTTTTTTGGCGCCCATGGTGTCAACGACTTTTTTGGCAGCCATGGTGTCCTTGGTGGGAGCGCTGGTTTCGTCTTTTTTCTTTTTCTTGCAGCCAACTGCAAGTGAGAGTGCTAATGTTGCGATGATGAGATAACGAATTTTCATGGTATTTTTCTCCTTATGAGTAAATCGTAAAAGCCAACGGGTGGATACTACACAAAAAGGCGCAGTAGTCAATAGTCAGTTATTTGTGGTGGGTTATGTGATGAGTGATATGATATTACTGGATTTCAGAGAGGAAAGCCCGGAACTTTCTTGCGTCGGTCAGCGGTTTCGGAGTGCAAAAGACGACAAAAACACGGTCTGCACCCACCGAGGCCTCGTAGATCTCTTCAAATCCCATCTGGCTGATTCCGGTGCCACTTCTGAGATTCTTTACTCGGAAGTAACGGAACGCCTCTTCCGTGGGCTCAAATTCTTCAGCCAGGGGGTCCTGGGCCACATGGAGATCCAGGGGTGCAGCGAAGTCGATGGCTTCGGCTGTTCCCCAGAGCCCTGAAGGTTCCCACACGAAGCGGTAGTTTTTTCGCTTCCTGGAGGTGATGAATTCTTTGAAATTCTGCATGTTCTGGAGGGTAGGCCTGAAGGTTATCCCCGTCTGGAAGAGGAAGGTGTTGACTCGCAGGACCCCAGCCGCCTTGTCCAGTTGCTCCCAGATGAACTCCCGCTCCGCTGAGGGGACAAACCCCTGGGCTCCCTCACGGTAGGAGCTGGGCTTATCCTTTCGCCAGGCCGGGTCCGTCAGGGCTCTGGGCACATTGATGATGTGGCGAAACCCCCGGGGTGCATCTTCATGCCACTGGTTCAGTGTTTTTCGCCGGGGGAGGGAGTTGGCGAAGGTAGCAATTTCTGCCGCGTCACATGAACGGCGAATATAGGCCAGATGGAGGGGAAAGTTATCGACACCAATATGAATTTTCATTGTCTTATTCCAATTTGAGCAGCTCTCCTCCATCGAGGGGAGAGGGGAAACCGGGAGCCTTGAGTTTCCCGGGGAGACGGTTATCAGGATGAATCAGAGAGTCAATCAGCGGATCGATTTTTTTGTCTTCGACCAGAACGGGTTTTTCCACCAGCAGGGTACGGGGCATTTTTGACGCGGCCAGTGCACCAACCAGCTCACCAAAGGTCTTGTAGGTGCTGCCCCCGATCCCCGGGGAGAGATTTTTTTCCTTGTCTTCGAACTGCAGGGTTATCCGCAGCCCCGCGGAGATTCCCCCTTTTTGTCCCCAGAGGACCAGGGACGAGACACCCCGGGCACGGGCCTGTGAGAAGATTTTCAGCAGGGGGGCCAGTGGCTGGTCTTTAGAGGCGATAATGGAGAGCTCCTGCCCGTCCTCGAAACTTGCCGCTCTCAGGAACAGCGGCGTGAACGCGTCGATGTTATCCAGTGATGCTTTAAACAGGTCGCCTGCCTGTACCTTATCTTTCTCCACGATGAAGGCAAGGCCCCGCGGCAGTCTTCGGAGCAGCACTCCCCTGGTGGAAGAGGGGATCTCGGGCCGCCGCTCCCCGTACCGGATAGTCGGGGCCTGGGAGAGGGTGAAGTGGGGACCCTCCAGCAGGGAGGTGAGGATGTGGGTCCGCAAATCCTCCGCGTCCTTCCGAAAGGAGACCAGCTTCTCATACTGGAGCAGGATACCCTCGGACTGGGAGGTCATGTCATCGAAGATGGCCTGCGCGCAAGCACCGGGAACTTTTTTCCCGAAGGATTTTGTGCAAAATGCCAGGAGGAAGGCCTCTTCGTTTTCCTCAGACTCCTCATAGGGCTGTCCGTAAAAGAGGGAGACCGCATGGGCCAGCATGGTGATACCCCCACGCTCCACCATGTCTCCTCCATCCTTAATATTGAGCAGCGTGATCAGCGCCTGGCTGATCCTGCCATAGGTGACGGGTTTCAACGCGTGGCGTGGAGTAATGCTGATGTCTTTCTCTTTTGGGGTGCTGCAGGAAAGGGCGGCTAAAAGAAGGACCCACCACAGACAGGGCTGGTGCCGGTAAAAATGGAGTCTGAACATCACGTGTAGGTTAGCGCTTCTTTCTGTTGCGGCCGCGTTTTGGGCTCTGCTGTTTTTTAACCTTCGGGGCACCGGAGTTTGTGCCGTGGCCTGTGGCTGCGGCGCTGACCGGTGTGGTCTGGGCGGGCTTGGGATTCTTGATTAAAATGAACAGCCACACATACCCTGCGATGGCCAGGGGGATGGAGAGGACCTGGCCCATGGTGAGGAGCTGGTCGTTCCGGAGCCCGGTCTGATATTCCTTGAAGAACTCCACGATAAAGCGTCCTGTGAAATAGAGGGAGAGGAACAGTGCCCCCAGGAGGCCACGGGGACGCTTCTCCTTGAACTTGCGGTCCACCAGCACGAGGGTGAGGATGATGAGGGCGCCCATGATTCCTTCATACAGCTGGCTGGGGTGGCGAAGGGGGATGACCTCTTTGAAACGATCCTCGGCGCACCGGGGAAACCGGACGCCCCAGGACTGATCCGTCACCCGGCCCACTATCTCGGAGTTGAAAAAGTTGCCGAACCGGACAAGGGTTGCGCCCAGGGCTGCGGAGAAACTGAAGCGATCCGTCACCTCGGCAAAGCTCATCTTCTTTTTCTTCCCGAACCAGAAGAGGGCGACGATGAGTCCGAGGGTCGCGCCATGACTGGCAAGGCCACCTCGCCAGAACTGGATGATCTCGGCGGGGTGACTGGAGTAATACCCCCAGTCGTAAAAGAAGACGTGGCCAAAACGTGCCCCGAGG
>JAHJLU010000090.1 GCA_018821745.1 Myxococcota bacterium
GAGCTGGTCTGTTCCAACTCGCTGAAATCCGATGATACTGCCCGCCCGGCGGGTCAACTGAAGAATGAGCTGCTGACGCTGGGATCGCTGCTCATGGAGGCGGCATCCCTTACGCGGGTTCCTGCCGGCTGCGCCCTCGCCGTGGACAGAGATCAATTTGCCGCCCACGTCCAGTCCCGGCTTGAGTCCCACCCCAACATCACCTTCATTCGCAAAGAAATTACCGAAATCCCACAGCAGAACGCCATCATCGCCACGGGCCCCCTCACCTCCCCTGCCCTCTTCAGCGTGTTGCAGGAAAAAATTGGGGATAACGGGTATTTCTATGATGCCATCGCCCCGGTGGTCGAGACGGACTCCATTGATTTTTCCAATGCCTACTACGGGAACCGATGGGGCAAGGGTGACGACCCAATGGCCTATATCAATTGTCCCCTCGATCGTGAGCAATTCGAAGCCCTGGTGGTGGCCATCCGGGAATCTGCCAAGGTCCCCCTCCGATCGTTTGAGGATCCCAAATATTTCGAGTCATGCCTCCCCGTGGAGGTGATGGCGGAGCGAGGAATGGACGTCCTCCGATACGGGCCCCTCCGGCCAATCGGATTACGACACCCGGAGACGGGGGAGAAACCGTGGGCCGTCTTGCAACTGAGAACCGAAAACAGTCACCGGTCATCCTATAACCTGGTGGGCTTCCAGACCCGCATGACCTACCCCGAGCAGGATCGTGTGATTAAACTGATCCCTGCCCTGCGCGAGGCGGTGATTCTCCGGCATGGAGAGATGCATCGGAACAGCTTCTTCAATGCACCTGTGGCCCTCGAAGGCGGGATGAAGATTCCCGGCCTGCGCAGCGTATACCTCTCTGGTCTGCTCCTTGGGGTGGAGGGGTATGTGGAATCCATCGCCGCCGGACTCCTCACCGCAATGTACCTGCTGGCTGATCTCAGCGGCACCACTCTTCCGGCGCTTCCCCAGACCACCTGCATGGGCGGACTTCAGTCCCACATCTCAATCCCTTCCGGGCAATACAGTCCAACCAATGTTCACTTTGGCCTCTGGCCCCGAATTGACGGAAAAATGCCCAAGAAACACCGTCATGAGGCACTGATCAAGCGTTCTCAGCAGGACTTCACCGCCTGGTACAACACACTGCCACCTCTCTTTCAGGTACAATAATGTCCCACGATCTCATCCTCGCCTCCCGATCTCCACGCCGCAAAATGCTGCTGGAGTCCCTTGGCCTCACGCTCCTCCAGTTACCCGCGGATATTCCCGAGGAACGCAACCCCGGAGAGAAACCCACTGCCTACGTCGCTCGCCTCGCCAGGGAAAAAGCGCTCGCCGTCGAATCCGGTGGCCACACCGTCCTTGCCGCGGATACCATCGTTGTGCTTGACAACGAGATCATGGAAAAACCACAGGATGAGGACCATGCCCTCTCAATGTGGAGCAAGCTCTCCGGTGAGTGGCATCAGGTTTTCACGGCTTATTTTTTACGCAGAGGGTCCGTGGAGCGAAAGGCGACTGTTGAGACGCGGGTGAAATTCAAAGATTTGAGCACCCCTGAGCTTCACAGCTACCTGAAGACCGACGAGTGGAAGGACAAGGCCGGGGGATACGCAGTACAGGGCATTTCCGGTTACTGGGTGGAGGCGATCGATGGATCATATACCAATGTCGTCGGTTTGCCGCTCACCCAAGTCGCTGTTGATTTGGCCAGATTAAACCCCCAATGGCCATCTTTTCCCTGGAGTTGAGTTTATGTCAGAGTTTATTTCACGAAACCTCGACACCATTCACGCCGCCATGGTTTCAGCGGCGAAGGGAGCATCACGGGATGTCTCAGGAATCACCCTGGTTGCGGTTTCAAAGCGACAGAAGCTTGACAGCATCGAGACAGCCTCTGCCTGTGGCCAGCAGATATTCGGGGAGAATTACGCACAGGAGCTTCGTGACAAGGCAGCGCAAATAGCCTGTCCCGTTACCTGGCATTTCATTGGCCCTCTGCAAAAAAACAAGCTCAAATATATTGTCGGTGTCTCTGCGCTCATCCACACCGTCAGCTCCCTGGAGGTTGCCCGGCTGATCGATGAGCGGGCGAAGGGACTGGGGATTGTCCAGTCCGTCCTCATTCAGGTGAAAACCAGCCCGGAGCCATCGAAACACGGTGCCCTTCCCGAAGATCTGGGACCGCTTCTTTCGGCGGTGTTGGAGCTGCCCAATATAAAGGTGGAAGGGTTTATGACCATGGCCCCCTGGGATCCGGATCCGGAGAAGGGCCGCCCCTATTACCGTGCGCTGCGGAAAATCAAGGAAGAGACAGAGGCAAGATACACCCACCTCGCGCCCCTGGCCCTCTCCATGGGGATGTCCGATGACTTCCCTGTGGCCATTTCCGAGGGGGCGACTATTATCCGGGTGGGAACGGCTATTTTCGGATCACGGGAAGGAGTGGGCTGACCATGAAACTGACCCTGTTAATCGTGTTGGGACTCACCGTCCTCTCCTGCCAAAAAAAGAAGGAACCGCAGCTGGATACGGAGACGCCACTGGATTCCATCATCCCTCAGGAGCATCAGGTACTGCTCAAGAGCCTCTCCCGGTTTTCCCCCCAGGCAGAAAAAAATCTTGTGAGGCTGATGAAGGAAGGGGATGAAGTTGTCCGGACCATCGCCCTTCGCCGAATCGGCAACTGGAGCCGGGGAAAGGGTCTGACAGTGCTGTCAGAGCGTTTCCACAAGGACCTCTCCCCCCGTGTCAGAAGGACTGCGCTGGACATGATCTGGCAAATGCCGGAGACCCCCGGGAACTTGATGAAAATCCGTATAGAATCTGGACTGAAGGCGATCAACGACGCGGATGACACGGTGTTTGAGCTGGGGTTTAGTCTCATGACCAATGCCCTGTTGACCCAATACCGGACTGATCTGAAGCGCGCCATTGAGCGCGCCCCAAAAAAGCGGCAGGAGCGAATGCTGCGGCTTTTCTGCAAGGCACAGCTGGACCGGTCCGACTATGTTTTTCTGAAAAAATGGGGCAACGACAAGGGATTTCTCCCCCAATACTGCGTTGACAAGGTCCTGTCACACTACAAAAAACCACAGATATAACTGAAATTCATGGGTTCACTATGGGAGGCCTGGGGTCTGCGTGGGCTGGGCGTTGTCCCCCGGCAGAGGTTCTTGCGGGGCAGCGCCGGTGCGAAAGCCAAGATTGATATACAACTCTTTTGAGCCATAGGGCAGATCACGCTCTTGTCCAAGCTCCAGCTGTTTCTGCCACTTCTTCCAGAGATTGGCATCCTTCTGGGAGAGCAGGCTCTTCATCCGTTTCTCCAGGATCTCGCGCTCCCTGGCATTGCGTGCAGTTGCATAAGCCTTTTTCAAAAAGGTCACGGCCATAAGGCGCATCCCTTCCTTATCCATCTGGCTGAGGGCAAATTGCTTGATGTAAGGGGGGGAGTCGGGATGCTCGGCTGCCTTGAGAAACCAGTGTATGGCCCGCTTGCGGTATTTGGATTTCAGTTCCTTCTCCTTGGGCAAAAGCTCGTAGGCGTAGTTGAAGCCCAGCGATGCGGCCATTTTCCAGTTGTGGGGAAAATGCTTGAGTCCCCGCTCGTAAAAGTCGATGGACGAGTAAATGGATTTCCCGTCGATCACCCGACCATTGTAAATCATGGC
>JAHJLU010000091.1 GCA_018821745.1 Myxococcota bacterium
CACGTTTTGGCGATTTGACCGTTTTTTTGCCATAGGGCAACAATGCACCCATTATAGGGCGAAGCATCAAGGAGGTAAACAACCATGCGATTCGTCGGTGCAATTTTATGGATTTTCACTGCTTTTCAACTCTCCTGCGCCGAAGCCGGTGCAAAAAAGGAGCACAAGCAGGAGTCCGATCCCTTAACCACCTTGCAGAAGGTGGAGAACGGGCAGGTTAAACCCCAGTGCATGGCCGATGAAGGCTCCACTGACTATGGACCGGACAAGCTCAAACCCACGGTGTGGCACGCCCAGTCGGGGATATTCAATAATCTGGAGCTCCCATCCCTCACCAAAATGCCCACCCTGCAAGAAGTCAGGGATGCCATCGAGGATGGCTTCCGGCGCATTCCCAGAAGGGGTAAATGGTTCAAATCCCTCTCTTTTGCGACCCCGGCCAAGGTCTATGAGAAGCCGGACCTCAACTCCCTGGAGATGGGACGCATGGAGCCCCAGACGCGGGTCTCACCCGTTGGATACAAAAAGGGAACCGGTTGCAAGGGAGGGTGGATTCGCATCGCCCTGAGGGGATATGTGTGTCTTCGCAACCTAAAACCCGCAAGGGATTTACCCACTACCACCATCCTCCCCGAAGCAAAGGATGGAGCCCTCACTCCCGGGCAGTACGCCTATGTCCGCATCGGCGGGTCTCCATGGTACCCCAGCCGTGGCGCCGTAAAAGCACAGAAAAAGGGTGGCGACCTGGCCGCCGGTTTCTTTGTCAGTTACAAACGGTTCACCAGGATCAACGGGAAAAACTACTGGAAGACCAAGAAAAACCAGTATATACCTGTGGATCGACTGGCCCGCTTCATCCCATCAAAGCACAAGGGGACCGATCTCACCGGGGAGCTAACCCTCCCGATCCTCTTCCCCATCGCCAAAAACGGCGCAAAGGGGATCGCCATACCCGTGTATGACAAACCCGGTGGCACCGTCGTTGCACGGCTCCCCTACCACAGAAGTGTCCATATTTTCGGCGAGACCAAGATAGGAAAAAGTCGGTTCTACCGCATCGGAGCGTGTCGCTGGGTCGCCTCGCGGCAAGTGGCCGCGGCCTTCCCATCCCCCATCCCTCCGGGAGTCCGCCCCGATGAGCAGTGGATCGATATCAATCTTGAGCGACAGACACTGGTGGCTTACGAGGGATCAAAACCGGTCTTTGCGACCATCATCTCCACGGGAAAACCCGGCCACTCCACACGGCACGGGATTTTCCGCGTCTGGTGGAAGATACCAGAAATTGATATGAAAAACGAAATCGGCGCCAAGGACGAATACCTGGCTTCCGCGGTGCCCTGGACCCTCTTCTTCTGGAAGGGGCAGGCCCTCCACGGCGCTTACTGGCATGACGACTTCGGAAAAACCAAGAGCCACGGCTGCGTCAACCTCGCTCCCCTGGACGCCCGTTACCTCTACGAGTGGTCACGACCTTACCTGGGTGCCGGATGGCGCTACCAGTGGACCGGGGCCTCCTATCCCGGCATCACCGTGCAGATCCGGCGCGACGACGAAGACCGCCCCATGGTCTGGGGGATCGCCCGCAACTTTATCCCCACGGAACAACTGGCCAAACTCGACACCCGTTACAAAAAGGATATCCAGAAGGAGACCCTGGAGATGATCTCCGCCCCCACCAATCAGGACGGAGAAGCGCTGGCCAGCGGAAAAGGTGATAAAAAATCCGACAATCCGCCGGCCCCGGGGGAAAAATCAAAAAAATCCGTGGCAAAAAAGCGGTCGAAAAAAAGAAGCACGAAGAAGGTCGCCCGCCGCAAGAAGCGACGCTCGTCGGCACCCTCCATGTCCCGCTCCCGCAGAGCCCATCGCCCTGCAAAGGGTCGCCGCGCCAGAAGCGCCTCCCGCTAATCCCACCCATCATTGTGCAATCGACCAAAGGGGGCTATTTGCAGTTTTTCAGGGCGTCCACGATCTGGGAGTGGAGCATTTTGGAGGTCACGGCACCCTGGTAGGAGTAACAGATCTTCCCCGAGGCACCCAGGATGAGGGTGATGGGCACACGGTTTACCCGCTTGCCGCAGAGCATGAACCGGGGATTGTACATTACGGGAAAGATGGGCTTGTTGAGAGAGACCCACCCGTCCACCATGCGGCTGTCATGATCAATGAAAACATAGGAAATTCCCACTTTTTTGCCAAAGAAAGGGCGCACCTTGTCAAAGCGGCTCATCTGCACCTGTGACTTCAGATCCCATGTGGTGAAAACGCCTATAATGTTCACTTTTTCAGATAACTTGAGCTGGGAGGGGAGACTGCATCTGAGGGGTTTGGCCAGTTTCCCCACGGGATCAGGGGTGAGGCTGGAACACCCCAGCCCGCCGTTCACCGAAACCAGCAGGGATATGGCGGAAATTACGTTGAAAAAAGAAAATTTCATGGGAGCTCAGTGGGTGCAATGGGCGCCGATGTCGTGGTTGACACCGAGCCCCGTGCACCGGGTAAATCCCAGCTCAGTGCAGTCCCTGTCATAGAAATACCCGTCGATGCAGATCCGCGCCACAAAGGAATCAAGGCAGTATTCTTCACCCTCTTCGCATTCCTGACCCGCGGGGTTACACCGGGGAATATCGGTCTCATCCTCGGGGGGGACGCACATCTTGTCACCGGGGAGCGCTGTGCAGTCGATGGTGGTGACCACACCCTGATCGCAGGTGACCTTGTTGGGGCCGTCACAGGTGGGGACATAGGTCTCGGCGTCACACTGACCGCCGTCTCCCATGCAGAACAACTTGAAGACTCCCTCTTCGATCTCGCCCCTGACGCAGTCGAGGCCCAGAACACCACAGTCGGTGGTGTTGATGTACCCGTTGTCGCAGACGCGCATGAGCGTCCCATTACAGGCGACCTCGAAGGTGGAATCATCACAGGCCGCTTCCGTACAGGCCGTGTTCCCGTCGTACCCTACCACACACTCGTATCCCGCCTCTCCGCAGTCCATTGCGTACATGGTCCCCGAGAAACTATCGCAGTAATATCGTATACTTCCGTCACAATACCCCTTCTGGGTGTTGGGATCACAGGACTGGGGGAGAATCCCATTGCCGAAACACTTCTCCACCTCGGAACACACGCCGCCAGTCTTAAGAACACAGCGATAGAGATCGTTCCAGATGGGCTGGGTGTGCTGCTGCTCAACCTGATCATAGTGGGCCGTCACGCAGGGCGAGATATAGCCGCCATTGAGCACTTCGCAGGCATCCCTGATGAGGCAGGCATCCAGGATATTGTCGGGTGTCAAACTGGTGAAGTTATTGTTATTTTCATTGTTGGTGGTGCTACTGCTATCGTCATCGCAGGCGAGACAAAGAAAACCACCGAAGATCACTGCAAAAATAAAAAGTGTAGGGTTTTTCATGACGATCATTATATGAGATGGAGTGGGGTGGAGCAAGTTCAAATTGGACAAGTGACCCGAAATCAACTATGAAATAGTGCTCTGCTTCGGAGAGGGGAGTGGAAGCAGCCACCAGGGTCCCGTGAAAAATCCCCTTGCCACACGCTTCAAAGGCACGGAACCTTCGTAAAACTTAAGGAGTTACCATGGCTTATTATTGCTATAAATGTTCAAACGAGCTGGAATTTGCGGTCAAGGGCGGTGTCCAGGTTGGTCGCCTCGACACCTGTGATCACTGTGGAGCCAACCTCCATTGCTGTAAAAACTGCTACTTCTATGATCCCTCCCTCCACAACGAATGTCGCGAGAGCTATACGGACTTTATCCGTGACAGAGAGGCCCCCAACTTCTGTTCTTCCTACCGATTCAATGACTCGGAGGAGGCACCGGCACAAAAAGCCGACCTGACGGGGGCCAAGGCAAAGCTGGAAGATCTTTTTAAAAACCTGAAATAGTGATTCCTTTTTGACAGGAGCACCAATATAGGGTAATGTAAGGGCATGTAGGAGTATATCTCATGTCATACCTTTTCCTCTTGCTCTTTTCCTTGCTCAATCCGCCTGTTCAGGTGGTCCTGGATCCCGGTCACGGTGGATCCAACCTGGGAGCTCGCTCCCACGACAAAAGCGTCTATGAGAAAGATCTCACGCTTGATCTTGCAAAGAGAATCTCCACCCATCTGGATTCACTGGGGATCACATATCGCCTGACGCGCAGCAGTGACCGTTACCTGACCTTGCTTAATCGTTCGACCATGGCCAAGGGGTGGAAGCCCAACTGTTTTGTGTCGCTGCATTTCAACGCCTCGCAGCTCCACAACCGGCAGGGCGTGGAGATCTTCTACCCAGAAGAGTCCCATGCGCCAGCCCTCGAAGAGATCACAAAGCTTGCGGGGACCGGCCGGGATCTGATGGCCCAGAAGGGGTCTGTCCGCCCACTGATCGTGGGCTCCTACCTCAATACCCTGGGCAAGAGCATCAGTTCTTCGGGCTCCCGTGTGTTTGCAAAGAAGCTGGCCTGGCGGCTCCTGGCCGACGGGTTCAAGGTTCGCTCCATTAAGAAGGGGGACTACGACGTGCTGGTGGGGACGGGAACAAAGGCCATTTTATTTGAGGGGGGATTCATTGATAACCCCAGGGAGAGCATCACCATGCTCAGGGAGGCGACCAGGGATCGCATGGCCGCATCCCTGGCAAGAGGCCTGGCGATCCTTTGCCGCTCATCGAACCAGCTCTACTGATTGAGGTGCTTGAGGGCCAGATGGTTGACGCAGTGTTCCCGGTTGTGCGCCATGACATTCTCGTGGATTCGCTTGAGTGATTCGGGGACGGGGGGCAATGCGTCTGCCTGCTCCTGGCACATCACCTTCTGACCCGGCGCCACATAGGAGTTCTCGGGGACATTGACGCCCTTCCCCACGTAGCTGCCCTGGTGCAGGAATGAACCCTTGCCGATCACCGTCCCGTTGCCATCAACCGTGGCCTGAATGTATACCGTGACATCGTCTTCGAGCACGGCACCATGGACAACTGCCTGATGTGCAACAATCACGCGACTTCCAATCTTCGTGGTGGTTGAGTGAACTACCGCACAATCCTGAATATTGCTGTTTTCCCCAATAATCAGCGGGTCGTGAATATCAACCTCGTCCAGACGGA
>JAHJLU010000092.1 GCA_018821745.1 Myxococcota bacterium
GTCCCCGGGCTGACAGGACATGAGAGAGAAGAGGGAAATAACAGTGAGAACCCTGAGAATCATTGATCACTCCTGTTGGTGGGTTTTTTCTTGGGCAACATCTTAAAGGGCTTCATCTTGAGGGGATTCCTCTTGTGCTTGTTTTTTGCTTTCAATTTTTCATGTCCGGCTTGAATGCCCACAGAGGCGGTTTTGGCGAAGCATGACTTGAAGGAGGCACAGTCGGTGGCTGCTACAGAGAGGCACTGGAATTTTGCCTCAAGCTGGGAATTGTTTTTGGACTGGACGCATCTGTCCTCAAACTCACGACTCCTCTCCGCCGGCGTGGTATTCTTGTTTAACCGGGACGGGAGCACATAGGGAAGACAGGAGTGTATTCGCGTATAGAGGGCGCGGCACCTGGAAACCAGGGGATCCACGGAGTCTTTGCCCGATTTTTTTTTGCATCCCCACAGGCATATGGAGAATAAAATGAGGAAAACCACGAGAAAATGGTGATGGAGTCTTTGCATTCGGACCTCAAAAAAACAAAAATATCATCCATTCATAACAGGAAACAGGGGATATACCAATGCAATATTTTGCCGGTATAAGCCCCTCGGTGATGCGGTGAACCATTCCATTGTGTTCTTTTGCAACTGTGTTAAACTTTTGCTCCCTTTGAAACCCTTTCCCCATGTGGAGAAGACCATGAAAAAGATTCTGATACTTCTTGCCCTGACCCTTCTGTTCGGCGGCTGTGACGACACCACCCAGAGCACCCAGAACAACAGTAATAATGCAAATAATATCAACAATATCAACAATAACAATCCCTGCGGCGACGTGGGCGGAGCCCCCTATAATTATGCCATCAGTGAGATTTACATGCCCGTGGCGTCTACAGAGGGCATCGGCGTTGATCTGGACGGTGATGATTTCATTGATAACAAGCTGGCAAACCTTATCCAGAGCCTGCTCTCCATCAGCCCCGATTTTGACATGAATGGCCCCCTGGCTGATTCCCTGGCCAAAGGGACCACCGCAATCCTCATGCGCATGTGGGTCGACACCTTTACAACCCCCGGTGATGGAAATGTCTCCTGCACCATCTACGAAGGCTCCTACACCGGCTCCACCCCCGAGACCATGTTTGACGGCTCCGATCACTTCGCCATTGACCCGTCCGGGACCAACACGCCAACCCTCTGTGGCCGTCTCTACGGGGCCGGTGTAACAGAGCTGGGCCCCGGGACAGTGACCGTGAACATCCCCATCTCCGAAACAGACTCCATCTCCCTGGATCTGGTCCACGCACAGATCAAGGGCATCTCCAGCGCCACCTCCCTGAGCGATTTTGTCATCGCGGGCGCCGTTGATCCGGCAAAACTGCGGGATGAGATCCTCCCGGCCTTTGTCGACGATATCAATAATGCCATCACCGATGATCCCGAGGGGTCCCAGGACATCCTCAACTCCTTTGATAACAACTGCAGCGCAGAAATTCCCGGGTGCGAATCCCTCACCGATTGTGTGGCGGATGGCATCATCTCGCTCAAGGAGCTGCAGTGCAACGAGACGGTAAATATTATCCTCACCCCCGACGTCACCCTCGACGGACATGACTATGTCTCCCTTGGGGTGCGCATTCAGGGTGTGAGCGCCATTATCGATAATATTGACTGAGGATGACACCAAGGCTCCCCGTCTGAAAGTGTGTTGTGGATTTTTCAAAGCATGGTAGAAATGGCGCGCAGTGGTGAACAACCATGGCAGGTGGCAGTGATCCCGTAAATTTCCTTCGCAGGATGGTACCCATGACCAATCTCAGCAGCAATAACCTCCCTATAGGCGTCTTTGATTCCGGCGTGGGAGGATTTACCGTGGTCAAAGCCCTCAAGCGGTATTTGCCCGGGGAATCCATCATCTATCTGGGCGACTCCGCCAGAGTCCCCTATGGCACCAAGAGCAAGGAGACCGTCACCCGATACTCTGTCAAGAACACCGAGTTTCTCATCTCCCAGCAGATAA
>JAHJLU010000093.1 GCA_018821745.1 Myxococcota bacterium
GAAAAATCATGCATACCATTCCGCCCACGACCTGATATGGATTACTCCATTTAATCAGTGTCTTTTTCTACTTCCAGTGGCGAAGGCTGACAGAGATTGCTCTTTTTATTGGCGACTCTTCCACATTTTTTGCAATAAAACTGACCATTTGTGACTAATTGCCTGAAGAGCAGATTGTTATCTCTGATTTCGGCATGGGACAATTTGCAAAGAGAAGTATATTGATCGAGTTTTTTCATGAATCTGTTTCCTGAAATAAGTAAAAATCTAGGCTCTGTTGGGAGCACTATACAGAGCAATGGTATTGGTCTCAACAGGAACCTGAAGGTGCCAGGAAAAAGCGGGGATCTTGTAGCTTGATTCTCTTGCAGTTAATTGTTTTACTGTTGTTAATTGCTTGTGAGGCTGTTAAAAGTTCACCTCAGGAGGATTTCATGAAAAATATATTGTTAATGACCATCGTAATTTCTGGAATGGCGATTGTGACAACAGGCTGCAGTAAAGGAAAATCGGATAAAAAAGAAGGCAAAGTTGCTTCGTGCAACATGCCCAAACTTCAATCCTGCAGAGAATACCGGGATGATAATCTTGCGCTGGGAACAGACATGCTGAGAACCCTTTGTGGAAAAACCGGAGATTTCAAAGACACTGCCTGCCCTGAGAAGGATCTCATCGGCACATGTAAAGTTTCAGAGCATAAAGATTTCTTCTACAAAGGATATGTCATCCCCTTGAAGAGCCTTGAGAAAAGCTGCAATGATAAAAAGGGAAAATGGGATAAGATGAAATAATGGACACGAAAAAACAGGCAGAACATTCTATTTCGGCGGTCGAGTGGGCCCTGACCGCACAGTGCGATCTGGCCTGCGCCCACTGCTGCGCCAACTATCCCAAGGCTTTGGCCCTCACGCGGGAGGAGCACCTGACAATCGCAGGGCGGCTCGTCGGTGCCGGCGTGGGAAGCGTGACCCTCTCCGGCGGGGAGCCGCTCCTGGTCCCCCACTGGCACGAGATCGCCGCAGTGCTCCACGGCGCAGGCGTTTCGGTTCAGATTATCACCAACGGCCAGCATCTCACGGAGCCCAATCTTGAACGGTTCGCGGAGCTCCCCCTGGACTTTCTGTGGATCAGCCTCGACGGCCTGGAGAATACCCATGACGGGATCCGGGGGAAAAAGGGGGCCTTCGCTGCGGTCATGGAGGGTGCACGAGTTCTTGAGCGCCGGGGGATCCCCTTCGGGTTCATCACCACGGTGCTCCGTGCGAATATCACTGAGCTGCCTGACCTGGCAACAGTGGCCAGAGAGTCGGGAGCCCGTGCCCTGTGGGCCCACCTGGGAGTCCCCACCTCCCGGAGCACCCTGTTTCTGGGTGTGGCCGACCGCGAAGCTGTATCCCGTGCCGTGTTCAAGGCGGCGGCCCTCTTTGACGGGTTCTATATCGGCGATAATCTGGGATACGGTGCCCAGTGGGACAACCTGCGGCACCCCCTGGACGAGGCAGGCGAGAGCAATACGGTTTTTCGCGGCTGCCGGGCGGGGATCGACCTCGCCGGGATTACGCCCGCGGGGGACGTGACTCCCTGTCTTGCCATGGGAAGAATGCCCGGGGCGGGTAATCTCCTGCAACGGGATCTGGGTGACATGGACTGGGGAGCAGCGCTGCCGGCAGGGGGAAGCGACTCCTGCGGGGAGTGTGCAGGCTCAGACTGCTTTGGCGGCTGCAGGGCCATGGTGAAAGCGTCTGCCGAGCTCGGTCTTTCGCCCCTCTGCCTGGAGGCGCGGGAGAAGAAGTCCAGGCTGCTCACGGCGGCCCTCTCCCTCACGGCGGTGGCTGTCTCGGTGCAGTGCTCCGGGGGTTCCGGGTCCACGGCTTCGGGTGGCACCGAGATGCAGCCCACGGTGAAAAAGGGAAACGCTCCCGAGGCAGCCCCCATGCTTCCCATGAGCCCCGAAAAATCCGGCCCCATGGAGCCCGGTACTGTCCAAGGCGGCAACCGTCCGCCACCGCTGCCCATGGATGCCATGAAAAAGCCCGCCAGGACCACGCCGGAGGTTGGCTCCATGAACAGCGTCATGAACCGATTCAACCCCTCCCACATGCCCAGTTGCTGCTTCTCCCACATGCTGGTCCCCGGCTGCAAGTGCGGTATGCCAAGGGTCCCCTCTCCACCCCGAAACCCCTGAAACATTTTTGGTCGGTCTTGGAGGCGGGGTCGAACCGCGGGTTGTCCCGTGGCAAAAAGTGGTTAGGTTGTCGGGTGCGCTCCTCCACCGGGGCCGCCTGCTGTAAAGCCCGTCACGGGTGACACGGCACGCAGCGCAAACCCTCGAGTGTCATGGAGTACAGAGGAGATTGCCGTGAGCCACGATTACGATTTCACCAGTAAAATATATGATCCACTGCTCTATCCTGCCCTGCGGGGTATCCGCGGAGCGGTGACCCGGGCGCTGGCCTCCCATAAACACTCCAAAATTCTGGATCTCTGCTGCGGCACGGGGAACCAGTTGAAGATTCTCTCACGGGCGGGGTTCACGGATCTCCACTGTCTGGATATCTCCCCGGGGATGCTCAAGGTGGCCGGGCGCGGCAGGCCCGATTACAGGATCTATGAGGCCGACGCACGCTCCACGGGGTTTGACGACGGGATGTTCGATGTGGTCATCCTCAGTTTCGCCATCCATGAAAAAGAGCCCGACACGCAGCGTGCCATGATCGGGGAAGCCCACCGTGTTCTCAAGAAAGACGGGCTGCTCCTGGTGGTGGATTACCTCTTTGACAAGAAGAGCTTCGCCC
>JAHJLU010000094.1 GCA_018821745.1 Myxococcota bacterium
AAGAAAATTCGCAGAAAATCATAAATCTCGGTGACTGTCCCCACGGTTGAACGGGGATTTTTGGAGGCCGAATGCTGTTCAATGGAAATAGCCGGAGAGAGCCCCTCGATTTTGTCTACCTTGGGCTTGTCCAGCTGGGGCAGAAACTGCCGGGCATAGGCGCTGAGGGATTCCACATATCGTCGCTGGCCCTCCGCGTATATCAAGTCAAAGGCCAGTGTTGATTTGCCGCTCCCCGAAGGCCCGCAGATGACAACCAGTTGATCCCTCGGGATGGAGAGGGAGAGGTTTTTCAGATTGTGCTGGCGGGCTCCTTCAATACGGATCACCTTGCTTTGCTTCATTTGGGACCTCTCATCCTGTTCAGAGACAGGATCGCCAGTGCCGCGGTGAGCACGATCAGTGCTGCTGCCGGGATAAACTTCGCCGGGTTCCACTGCACGATTCCCTGGGCCACAAAGGGATAGACAAGGGCCGTGGGAAGGCATCCCAGCAGGGTGCCAAGAGTAAATGCGGCGAGGGGTATTTTCAGCGTCCCCGAGAGCAGGGACACTGTGGAAAAATGGGAGAAGGGCAGGATGCGAAGAACCGTTATGGCGATCCCTGCTTTGTTGCCCCTGAGCAGGGGGCGCATCCATCGGGTCCGCTCATGTTTGAGAATGGCGGTCCCAAGGCTCATGGCCAGCGAATTGCGCGCTGCGGCCCAAACCAGCACCGCTGCAGTGACATCGCCCGCCACTGTCAGTGCCGCCCCCGTCAGCGGAGGGAAGAGCAGCCCCGAGGCGATAAGGACCGTAATTCGGGGGAAGAAGAACAGCTCACTGAGGAGCACCGCGAGAAAAAACCATGAGGGGTCCTTGAGCAGTGCCACAATTTCGCCACGGAAAAAAAAGCCAAGGGTGATGAAACCCACTGTCAGCATGACGCCCACAATGGTCGGGAGAGAAAGGAGTGCCGGGAGAAGACCCCTCTCGGACGATTTTGGGTTGGGAAGAGGCATGATAGAGGGAGGGGCGGGCTTTCAGATTTTAATATCCCAGGAGGATTGCCCCTGAAGATCTCCGATGACGATATTCAGTGCGGTGAGTTCATCCCTGATGGCATCGGCTCGTTCAAAATCTTTATTGGTCTTGGCTTCATGGCGCTGTGCGAGTTTGGCTTCGATAAAGGCTTCGTCAAGGTTTCGCGCTTGAAGAAGGAAGTATTTGAGCTCATTGAGGAAATCTGATGGGTTGCGCTCCAGAAGCCCAAGCACCCGGCCAGCGGTCCTAATCTCTTCCTGGAGGACATGCAATGTGTATAACACGGATGCTTCGCCGATCTTCCGGACCTGTTTGGGTTTGAGTGCTGCCAACTCGTTTATGGCCTTCGCTGCTTCTCCCATGTGAGAGAGTGCCAGCGCGGTGTTGAAATCATCGTCCATGGCCTCTTTGAGGCGGTCAGTTAATGTGCCTGCAATCTGGGGCTGCAGAATTGGCTGTGAATCATCGATCTCCACACCTGCCAGGAGATCGTCCGCCCGTTGCAGTGTCTTGTAGAAATATTGAAGCCTCTCGGTGGCAATGTCTACTGTCCCGCGGATGACTTCGCCTTTTTCATTTTGCCTGGTGAAGGAAAAATCAATGGGGCTCTTGTAATGCACTGAAAGTACCATGAAACGCCACACTTCCGGCAGCGCCAGCTTGGACGCATCGGCAAGGGAGAGGAAATTGCCGAGGGATTTTGACATCTTGACGCCGTCAACTGTCACAAACCCGTTATGAATCCAGTTCCGCGCGAAAGTAGCGCCATAACCACCCTCAGCCTGGGCAATCTCGTTCTCATGGTGGGGGAAGATGAGATCTTTGCCCCCGCCATGGATATCAAATCCTTCGCCCAGATATTTGTGGGACATTACAGAGCACTCAATATGCCAGCCAGGCCGGCCCTTGCCCCAGGGGCTCTCCCATGAGGGTTCACCGGGTTTCGCACTTTTCCAGAGCGCGAAATCGACTCCGTTTTTCTTATCGGTCCCCGGAGCGACGCGGGCACCCTCCATGAGTTGAGAATAATCCCTCCCCGAGAGTTTGCCATAGGCACCGGTTTTTTCATGGTAGGCTGGGACATCGAAGTACACATCCCCCCTGACCTCATATCCAAACCCCTTTTCCACAATGTTCTGAATCAGTTCAATGATTTCTGAGATGTGATCCGAGACCTTTGGCTCAACATCTGGGGCGCGGAGGTTGAAGGGGGCAAAATCATCCTGCACCTGCCTGATGAAATATTCCGAGACATCGAGGGCGAGGTGGTGATCATTTTGTTGGGCCGCCGCCATGATTTGGGCGTCATCGGAGTCTCTCAGGGCCCACTCTCCCTCAGTGAAGGTGGCGTATCGATCGCTGGTTCGCCATGAGCCC
>JAHJLU010000095.1 GCA_018821745.1 Myxococcota bacterium
CATCCCGAAGTAGAGATTACCCGCAAAAATAAAGAGGGTCGATGCCGTGAGCGTAAAGAGCAGCGACAGCGTGATGAGGAGGTAACTGAAGAGCTGGGCCCGCCGGAAAGCCACGGCCAAAACCCCCTGTTCCCACTTCTCGTCAAAAATATATTGCAGGGGCCTTCCCAGGCGCACTGCGAAGGCGACAAGGGGGATGAGGAGCGGGATCTGGATCAAAAGATTGATTATCAGGAGACTTCCCATCATCTCCGGGGGCGTGTCCACCAGAAGCCGGTGGGTGAAAAAACCCGCCGCCATGGAGACCTCAAGAATGGCGATACTCTTGACCACCAGGTGGGAAACCAGCGCTCGGTGTGACTTCTCCCGCCTGTATACACCAAGCTTAATCCCCAGATGCCAGGTAAAGGGGGCACTCCACAAAAGCAGCGAGAGGCACTCCACAAAATACCAGAGCCGATCGTAGGAAGTCAGCCCCACATACCCTCCGTAGACGAAGGCAAACAGCGTCACGGTGACCAGGGGGACCGCAAAATGGAGCCGTAACTGGGAGGAGAACCGCAGGCGCGGAGCACGCATCAAGAAGGCCAGTTGGAAAACTCCCAGCACAATGGCCAGTACACGGTAACATTGACCCAACAGGGCGGCATCGCTGTACGGCAAATGTGGTGGTGTGAATGCAAGGACCACAAAGGGCGCGACAGAGAAAAACCACAGAAGAAGGGTGGGTCGGGAGAGGGGACTCATCGTTGGCTATCTTATCCGAAATTCAGAGAAACAGCCAACTTTTGTGACGCGGTCCTTCAACTCAGACTCGGTTGTACCGTCTCCCCGGGGAAGACCCCAAGAGCGCCGAGGGTGATAAGGAAACTGTCAGAAATCATGTAGTGAAGCAGATCATCAATGGTCCCCGGGTGCCCCTCACGCATCAGCACACGCTTTATCTCGGGCCATCGGTCTACAAGAATCCAGCCGATTCTGTGAGCAGTCAGGATGGCACCCCTGCGCCACTCGTTGAGTTCAAAGGGGTCGAGCTCCGGCATGGACTTCAGTCTGGCCTGAACCACCTCGGCCTCTTCCTCCTGAAGCGTCCGGAAAATTTTTCCCATGAGAATGGAGGGTTCATCGGTCTGGAACTTCACGATCTCCGACCCGAACTCCATAAACTCGGCCTCCGTGGGAAAGACCAGAAGGATCCTCAGTTCCGGTCTGAAGAGGGCCGCCTTTGAGGCCAGCATGAACAGCTGCTCATTCTCGGGCAGATCAAGGAACTCATTTCCCAGGGCGATGGATGGGAACCACTGCCCGATTTTAGTGGTGTTGGCGTGTTCGATGAGCAGGTCTTTTTCAAAATAAAGCTCGGGCTCAAAAGTGAGCGCCAGCCTGGAGACCCGTGAGTGGTATCCCAGGATGGTATCCATGACATGGTGATTGCCCGCCCGCTTTTCCGGTTTAAGGTTGTAATTGATGGGATTTTGGGCGGAATACCGAAGCAGCGGCCTTGAGATTGAGGCAAAAATAGGCGTGAGATGTGACTGAATGAGGGGATGGGCGATGTGGGCCGCAAACAGCTCCGGTGTGATGTGATTTTTCATTCGGAGGATATCGGGCAGCAGCACCTCTCGGAGCTCATCGAGAGCGAAATCCTTCTCCTCGCAGACCTCCCCACGCACAATAGCCAGGTGCTTCGCACGGATCAGAGACCCCTCTGAAATACACGTCCGGATTGCTTCATCAAGGATCTGGGGTTCGAGTTTAAGACCGGGAATCTCCGGGAATTTTTCATAATGGGCAGCAAAACTCTGGAGCAGCGGGCCAAAGGGCTGGCGCTGGAGCTTTTTGCCCCCGTAACTGATTGAGAAGAAAAACATAACCACCATAATGGACATGAGAATAATAAGAAACACTCCAGCCATAATGGCAAATTGAAACGGCGTCATGGGCTCATCCTCGATTTGACTGCGCCAGTCAGGCTGCGCCAGAGGCGCTCTGTGGCCATGGTTTTTTGGGGGAGTCGCAGCAGCGCAGACTGGGGCAGGCCGGTCAGGCGAACGACTTGAGGATCAAAGGAGAAGGGGCGCCCCTCACTTTTCGGCGGCGCTACACGGAGCACCCCGTCCATCCACCGCATGGCGACTCGCTGGTATGGGACCGCAATCCGGTACTCCACCGGGGCAACAAGCACTCCCTGCCGGAAATACCGCTCAAGGCCCGCAAGCATCCCCACTGGACCCTTCGTTGTTCCCTGGGGAAATACAATCACCCCCACTGCTTTTCCCGGAATAAAGAAGGCGCCCCTGTCCCGGTCCACCACCAGAAGTTCCTCATCCATCCCGGGAGTTCTCGAGCAATTTACGGGTGAGGAGATCCGCAGCGGGATCCCTCTGGAACCGATGACCACGCGGGCGTGGTATACATCCCGGTCCGCCGCCGACCCCCTCTTGCCCAGGAAGATGCAGTGACGCTCACCCAGGAGAGGGGACGCGCCCCGGGGAATGCCACCCAGCACGATCAGGTCGCCCGGTGAAACGGCGATCCCGTATCGATCGGCAAGATAGTGAGAAATGTTACTGCGTGTTTCCCCCGCGCGGTAGTAATGTGAGAAGGAAATATAGGCCATCCCCACCAGG
>JAHJLU010000096.1 GCA_018821745.1 Myxococcota bacterium
AATGCGGGGGGAAACTAATGATGATCAGGGCTTGAGGTATTTATTGAGTTCCTCGACGAGGAGATGGACGGTTGTGGAGGGGTTGGTGTTGTGGGGTTGCACCGGATCCGCATGAGCACACAGCCTTTTTGCGTTCTCTATGGCGAAGGCCTGACCCTGTCTGCCAGCAGTTTGCACGCCTAGGTTTTCGAGGAGTTCGTACATGGTCGGGTCGTTCTTTTTGTAGGGTTTGGGCAATCGATTGTCCAGCTTCCCTTTGTATTGGTCTCGGCTGACGCCGGTGTTCTGGTAGTCGAAGTGGAGCAAGTACCACAGCTCGAAGGCTTCGTTGGTGTAGGCAGCCTCAAAATGGATGGGTGTGCCCATTCTCTTCTTATATTGTCGATTGATTTTCATGCTCTCCGACCGGATCAATTCAAACGCATCGTTGTAATCCTGCTGGGGAAAGCTGTCCCGGTCGAAGACGCACCAGAGCTGGTTGAAGTAGTTCTGGTCGGCAGCAAAAGCCTTCCATTTTTCAACAGCCTCGGCCACCAGAGTTTTAGTATTCATCCCGAGACCGTGAATTTCGACCCTGCAGTTGATGAGTTTGAAGGCCTTGAAGTAGTTCGGCTCTGTTTTTGAACCTTCGCAGACGATAAGAATGGCGTCATTGGGTTGAAGTTCACGGGCGCGGGTTCTCTGATTCCCTTTTCCGGTGCGCGGGTTTTGTCCCAGTCCTTTCTTCTTCGACATTATTTCTCTGCCTCCGGCATGAGGTTTTCAAAATCCCCGAGGTAGGGGAGGGCGCCGTATCTGCCCATGAGGTAGTTCTTCGCGTAGGAGGCATCGTTTCGAACCTTCTTGAAGTCGGTCAGGCAGTAGAGGTCGGATTCACCGAAGCTGTTCTTTTCCACGAACCAGATCTGGTCCCTGCGAAGCAGTTTTCGGTCCATGAGGAGGGGGTTGTGCGTGGCGAAGATGAGCTGGGCGTTGTTGGGGTTGGTTGTGGGCGAGTTGAACAGATTCAGAAGCATTTCGCACAGCTGCGGATGCAGCTTGGCGTCCAGCTCATCGACAGTTATCAAAAGGCCATTGTGGAGCACGATGAAGAAATGGCTGATCATACGGAAGAATTGGCGCGAACCGGCAGACTCTTCATTGTCGAGAGAGAAGAGGATGCGGCCCACTTCCTTGTGGTTTTCGTTGTAGCGTTTGTGCTCTGTGAAAAGAGAAACCGGCGCACCAGCCTTCTCGCCTGATATGGGTGGGACCTCTTCAGTTTCGTTTTCGGAAGACAGCTCCTTCAAAACGAATCGCTCAACATTAATATCCGCTGCTTTGAACGCGTTCAGGATGATTTTGGACCAGATGGGATCGCGAAGAAGAATTGCTGGAGTGGAGGAGAGATTTCCCTCGACGACCGCTGAAATATCGACAAACTTTCCAAACCATGACCTTACGGCGTGGTTGATTGGTGCGTTTTCGCCTTTGAGCGTCTCGATGAGGGGCATGAACAAAGCAGCCTCGGAGATGGAGCCTAAAGATTTCATAACCTGAGCTCCTTCGGCGAATTTGTCACCGACCTCAATCTCGCTCCCGTTTCTCACGAATAGCTTCGATTCTTTTGGTGAAAAATTTCCGTAGAGCCACTCTGCGTGGATGCGCTACGCCGTATACTGAATACCGTACCTGAAGACCATATCTATCGAAGAGCCTTGCCACAGAACACTTTGAAGAAGAAAACGTACCTCAAAGGTGGTGGGCTTTTCGTCGCAGGACTCATTGAGCTTGAACTTTGTCACAGGAAGAATGGAGTTTTTCAGGCTGTTGATGTGGACGCCATGAACCATGAGGGACATGACGCTCAGCGCTTTCAGGAAGTTGCTTTTTCCTCCTGCGTTGGGCCCCCAGAGTCCCGCACTTCTGAGAAGCTCGTATTTCCCCACCTTGATGACCGCATCGGGGCGTTCTTGTTTCGATTGGGTGTCGGCGAGCATGGTGAAGTTTACGCCGTCCTTGAAGGAGAGGAAGTTTTCAACATAGAAATCTATCAGCATGGAAGATTCTCCAGGGAAAAGTGAAAAAGAGAAATTATAAAGGTAGTTTTTGTGATTTACATGCAATATGCAAGAAAATAACCTGAAAATCAGAATTCATGGCTGAAAAACTTGCGGGAAGTGTTAAGCATGAGCCCTGGTTCCCATTTTCTTCCGGTTTGTATTTTCTGGAGCGGGTGGTTATTTATGGACGCGCTGGATGAACTCTTCCACTTCGGGGACGCCGCCCTGGAGGACCAGATAGCCGTTATAGGGTTCACGGGGAGTGATCTCATGGGCGATAGGATGGAGCATCATCTCTTTGACCTTGACGGGATCGTCGGTCTGACCAAGGACCCAGCCCAGTTTAACCCAGGCGACCTCGGGGAGCATGTTCCCCAGAGGGACAATCCCCATGGCCATAAGGTCTCGGCCCGTATCATAGACGAACATGTGCACGTAACCCCAGATGGTCTGCAGGGTCATGAAGATGTGCATGCCCTTCTCCTGGGCACGTCTGATGGCGGGATAGAGCTCTTTGTTCACGTGACCCAGGCCCGTACCCACAATGATGAGGCCCTTGTAGTCGTGCTCGATAAAGAAGTCGAGGGTCTCGGGCTGCATGCCGGGCCAGTAATAAAGCATCCCCACCTTGTCGCTGAAGTAGGGAAGGATGGTTACCTTTTTGTCGCTGCGCCGGTGGTTGTAGTCCTTTTTAATGGGGATGACCTCTTTGCGGTTCACCCGGGCCAGGGGAGTGTCACCGATGGTGCGGAAGGTGCTGCGGTAGCTCGAGTGCATCTTCCGTACCCGTGTGCCCTGGTGCAAAAGGCCATACTCGTCGGAGGTGGGGCCGAACATGCAGACCATGACCTCAGCTATGTCACCGTGGCCGGCAGTCCGCATGGCGTGCATGAGGTTCAGGGCCGCGTCGGAGCTGGGGCGGTCCGAGGAGCGCTGGGATCCCACGAGAACGATGGGGACGGGGGAGTTCTGCACCATGAAGGTGAGGGCCGCCGCCGTGTGATGAAGGGTATCGGTGCCGTGTCCGATGACGATGCCATCGATCCCGTTCTCGATCTCCTGCCCGATGGCTCTGGCCAGCGCCATATATTGTTTGGGGCCCATGTTCTCGGAAAAGACCGCGAAGACCTTCTCTGTGTCGAGGTTGCAGATGTCGGCCAGTTCGGGGACCGCGCCGTAGAGCTCTCCCGGAGAGAAGGCGGGAATAACGGCGCCGGTGCGGTAGTCCAGGCGTGAGGCGATGGTGCCTCCCGTGCCAAAGAGCTTCACGTGGGGCAGCCCCTCGGTGGTGGGGAACTGCTTCTGGGGAATGGCGTAGTTTGCCTTCTTGTACCCCGTCTCCACCATGCCCGTGATGGTGGCCACGTCGAGCCCGATGTTATAGCCCGTGGGAATCTTCATGACGATGTGTTTGTCGTCATCGTTTTCGGACCGCGGCAGGATGGTCCCGGTGAAGGTTCCCCGCCTGGTGTCAGCCGTGGCCTGTCCCCACACCCGGACGTTGTATTTTTTAAGCAGCTCCAGCGCTTGTCCTTTATAACCTTGAAATAGTTCGTCCATGAATAACCCCGTTGGTGTTGGTTCAGGCGTTGATCTTTGATGCCAGCTCACTTAAGTCGATGTTGCCAGTGGCCGCTTTGCGCAGCTGTCCCATGATCCAGAGTTTTCGTGTTTTATTATCCTGCTTGCGCCCGATATTCACAAATTTGGTCTGGTAAAAGTGGATCTGATCCAGGATGGCGTCGGCGGGCAGCTTCTTGAAGCGGATGCTGTCGAGGACCGACTGGAAGTCCATTTTGGGATGGGAGTAAAATTCAGCTATCATATCGAACGCAAGCTCAAATTTAATGTCCTGCTCCTTGAGAAAGGCGAACATGTCAAAGATGGTTTTGAAGTCAAAGCGGTCCGCGGACTGGTAGTGGCCCTCGGTGTGCTTGAGCTTCTGGCCAAGGAATTTCCCCGCCATGGTGGGGGGGACGTCAAGCTCGCGGATGAGGCGGGAGAGCAGGGGGTAGAGGTTCTTGCGCAGCAGGTAGGTGTAGACCGACTGGGGGATTCCCCACTCTTTCATCTGGTTGATGCGGTCGATGATGTCCTCGGGGAGGTTCTGCTGGATGCGCTCGATATAATCGGAGTCCAGGGGAATGGGGGCCGAGTCCGTGTCGGGGTACATGCGATCGGCCCCGGGGAGGACACGCTCAAAGATGGTGGTGCCGTCGATGAAGGACTTGCGGGTCT
>JAHJLU010000097.1 GCA_018821745.1 Myxococcota bacterium
ATTGACGGCGGAGTTGGCGGTGTTGATTGCTTTGCGCATGTACAACTGGGGTTTCTCCCGCAGCTGCTCCAGGTCGAGGTTCTTGAACTCTTTAATAAGAGATTTCACAACGATTTTGGAGGCTACGGAGCCACCAGCATACCCGCCCATGCCGTCGGCGACCACGAGGAACCAGTTGTTCTCGTCGAAACTGAAAAAATCGACTGCGTCCTGGTTTTCCTCACGCATTTTACCGATATCTGTGATTAATACCGCTTTTCGAGCCAAAACACCGGTCCTCTCTTTGGTGATCGTCAGGATAATACCTGGTCTGGAAAATATCCAGTGAATTGTTGTTGGGTACCCCTTCCCCATGGACCCTCCCCGTCTTTTTTTTCAGACAGGCGGGAAACAGGAGAAATCTTCCCCCGGGTGAATCCCGAGCGGTGGTTTGAAGTGGCTGTTTTCAAGTCGTTATCCTCCGCCGGGAGATTGTGCAAAATAATCTATGCATTTTTCCCTCCGAACATTGACCGTTTCCAAGCGATCCTGTAATATTCCCCCAGCAAAAAGGACGGCTCCATGTACGATCCGGATCGAAAAAATTTTACTATCCTTGTAGTTGATGACGAAATGGTCATCCGGGATGTACTCGAGGATTTTCTCTCCTCCGAGGGATTCAACGTCGTTACCGTCTCCAACGGGCAGCTGGCGCTCGAAGAGCTTGAGGAAGAACACTACGACGCCCTTTTAAGCGACCTGATGATGCCCACAATGACGGGTATCGAACTCATCGAGGAAGTGAACCGTCGCGGATATGAAATCGTGACCATCATCATGACGGGATACGGGACCATCGAGACGGCGGTTCAGGCCATGAAGATCGGGGCCTTTGATTATATCCTGAAGCCTTTCAAAATGGAGGAAGTCCTCCAGGTACTCAAGCGGTGCTTCGAGCGCCAGGCACTGCAGCAGGAAAATATCAACCTCAAAGAGACGCTCAACATCTATAAGATCTCCGAGACCATCGCCTCTTCCCGTAACGTGCACGAGATTCTCAGCGAAATTCTCCAGGCCTCCCTCGATGAAATGGACGCGGACTACATTGCCCTCCAGACCTTCGAGGAGTTTTCCATTCCCGACCTGTTTGAAGAGCGATTCAAGCTGGAGTCTTTGCGGGGAGCCTTCTCTCTGAACCTTCCCGAAATGCGTGCGGCGCTCGCCTCAAGTGGGTCCATTATCGCCGAAGGCCTCGAAATAAATAAGTATATCACATTGACCCAGGCGGAGCTTGTCCCCGTCTCGCTCATGGCCACCACCCTCAGGGTCTCCAATATCACGCTGGGGTTTCTCACGGCCCTCTCTTTCTCCAAAAAGACCCATTTCCGTGAAGGGCATCGCAAGTTTCTCTCCATCCTGGGAACCAAGGCTGCTTCATCATTGGAAAACTTCCGTCTCATTGATGAACTCAAAGAGGCAAACAGGGAGTTGACAGAAGCCAACCAGGCCATCCAGGAAAACTTTCGCCAGACCATCCTCGGTTTTGCACGGGCCATCGAACAAAACGATCCGTACACCCGCGGTCACTCGGACCGTGTGGCCCAATATTCCAGGATGATAGCTGAGAATCTCGATCTCGGTGATCAGTTCGTCGAAGACATCACCTTCGCCGGGCAGCTTCACGATATTGGCAAGATCGGCATCTCCCCCCAAAAACTTAATAAAGCCGGGAAATTGAACGCACCGGAAATTCGCATGTTCAGGAGGCACCCCGAGATGGGTAAACGGATTCTCGAGCCCATCCCCTTCATGCGTCATCTCATTCCCGGTGTTTATTGTCATCACGAAAAATACGACGGCACGGGATATCCACAGGGCCTCAAAGAGGAAGAAATTCCGCTCATGGGCCGCATCATCGCCGTGGCCGACACCTACGACGCCATGACTTCAGACCGATCATACAGGAAGGCACTCTCCTTCGATGTGGCGCTCGACGAACTGAAGCGTAACTCCGGGACACAGTTCGACCCGGACATGGTCGTGGCTTTTTTAGGTGCCATCGGTAAAAGGAAATCTTTATGAACGATTCTTTTGTGAAAAACGAGGAGCTGCATATTCAGCCCATCAGTATTGTCAAGGAGATGCAACGCTCGTTCCTTGACTATTCCATGAGCGTTATTGTCTCACGCGCGCTCCCCGATGTCCGGGACGGCCTCAAACCGGTGCACAGAAGAATTCTGTACACCATGCACATTCTCAAGAACAACGCCGGCGGGTCCTACAAAAAATCAGCCCGTATCGTGGGCGACACCATGGGTCGTTTTCATCCCCATGGTGACTCTGCCATCTACGATGCCCTCGTTCGACTCTCCCAGCCCTTCTCCATGCGGTATCCCCTGGTCGACGGACAGGGTAACTTCGGCTCCATCGACGGTGATCCTGCTGCCGCCATGCGTTATACAGAGGTTCGCATGGATCGTCTGGCCGGGGAGATGCTCACCGACATCGACAAGGAGACCGTAGACTTTATCCCCAACTATGACGACAAGGAGATGGAGCCCTCGGTGCTGCCCAACCGCATCCCCAACCTGCTCCTCAACGGAGCGTCGGGGATCGCCGTTGGTATGGCCACCAACATCCCCCCACACAACCTCCACGAGATCGTCGACGCACTCATACTGCTTCTTGAGAAGCCCGGCGCCGATCTCCCCGAGCTCATGCGGTTCATCAAGGGCCCCGATTTTCCCACGGGCGGCTTTATCTATGGCCGTGAAGGGATCTGGAATGCCTACAAGACGGGGCGTGGCAAGGTGCTGATGCGCGCCAGGGTCGATGTTGAAGAGGTGGGGAATGATCGGGAAGCGCTGGTCATTTCGGAGATTCCCTTCCAGGTCAACAAGTCCATGCTGGTCAGCAAAATAGCTGATCTGGTAAAAGAAAAAACCATTGAGGGGATCTCCGACATCCGCGACGAGTCCGACAAGAGCGGGATGCGGGTGGTGATTTTCCTCAAAAAAGACGCGTTCTACGAGATCGTCCTCAATCGGCTCTACAAGCTCACTCAGCTCCAGAGCACCTTCGGCGTCAATATGATCGCCATCGTCGATGGCAAGCCCCAACTCATGGATCTCAAGACGGTGCTGGGCAAGTTCCTCGAACACCGTCGCCAGGTCATTCTGCGCCGTACGGAGTTCCAGCTCAACGAGGCCCTTCGGCGTCAGGAGCTGGTCGAGGGGCTCGGTGTTGCCTCCCTGAATATTCAAGAAGTTATCGATCTCATTAGAAAATCTTCAAATCCTGAAGAGGCGAAGATCAAGCTCATGGCCTTTGACTTCGACGGGTATGCACGGTTCCTTGAACGGGCCGGGATTGATCCCGCCGATCACCCCGTGAAGAACCCCTATCGCCTCTCGGTCCGTCAGGCCACCGCCATCCTCGACATGCGTCTCCATCGGCTCACCGGGCTCCAGCAGGAGAAGCTGGCCGATGAGTTCCGCGAGCTCGTCGAGACCATCAAAGGGCTCCGTAATCTCCTGGACAACGAACCGGTCCTCATCGCCGAGATGATCCGTGAGTTGACAGAAATCAAAGAGAAATACGGAGACGAACGCCGCACACAGATCCTGGAGTCTTCCGGTGAACTGAGTATGGAAGATCTCGTCGAAGATGAGGCCACGGTTCTCACCATGACCAAGGCCGGATATATCAAGACCACCCCCGCCGATGCCTACAAGGCGCAGAACAGGGGAGGGCGCGGTCGAAAAGGGGCGGTACTCCGTGACGACGAAGACATGGTGATTCAGGTCCTTGCCGCCACAGCCCATAAGACCATCCTGTTCTTTACGGACACGGGGCGAGTCTTCAAAGAGAAGATGTATTCCCTGCCCAAGGGGGGTCCCAACTCCCGCGGGAAGGCGATTATCAACTTCCTCGGGCTGCAGAACGAAGAGAAGATTGTCACCATGCTCTCGGTGGCAGATATGGAATCGGAAGATTTCATCTTCTTCGTCACCCAGAATGGTATCGTCAAGAAGACCGCCATCTCCCAGTTTGCCAATATCAATCAGAACGGGATCATTGCCATTAAAATCGATGAGGGAGATCACCTCATCGCCGCAAATATTACCGACGGTACCCGGCACATCTTCCTCGGGACCAAAGATGGCTACGCAAACAGGTTCCCCGAAGATAATGTGCGCGGCTCCGGACGTGCAACGAGGGGGGTCAAGGGCATCAACCTGCGCGCGGGAGATCGGGTGGTGGGAGCCTCCATTCTCGACCCGACCGATGAACATGCCACGGTCCTCTCCATCAGCGAGATGGGCTTCGGAAAACGTTCCAACGCTGTGGAATACACCCCCCACAAGCGTGGAAGCATGGGGGTTATCAGCCTCCAGACCACCGACCGCAACGGCAGCATGATCGCCTGCATGGTGGTTGAAGAAGGGCAGCATCTCATTGTGCTCACGGAGAATGGCATTCTTATTCGCGTGGCCATCTCCGACCTGAGGGTGCAGTCCCGAAACACCCAGGGTGTGACCATTATGCGCCTTGATCAGGGAGATCGTATCATTGATGTAACGCTCCTGAAGGATATGGATACTTCCGGTGAAGACAGCGAAGACGAAGACGAGGAGGCTGTCGATCCCTCCGAGGATTCCGGCGATTTCACAAGCCCCGGGGATGACGCCGGGGACACTTCACCGGAACCCACTCCTGAACCCCAGTAAACTCCTCTTTCGGTGCTCCCATGGGAGACAAACTTTCCGCCGCGCGTGTTTCTTTAATCGGTATTGAACTGGGCATCAGTGTCACCGTGGGAATTCTTCTCGGTCTGTGGCTCGATGCAAAATTTGGCACCTCACCGTGGCTGCTCATTGTATTTCTTATCTTTGGTGTCTCCGCAGGATTCCGGAATATTTACTCAATTATGATGAAGGCGGAGAAGGATTCAAAGGAACAGGAGAAGAAGCGGCTCTGAGAATTTTGCCCCATGAGCCGGGAACCATATCACCTATCCCCTCGCCACCATTTGGACCTCGGGCCGGTTTAACCTTGTTTTGCGGGCCCAAATGATCTAACGTGATCCAGTGTATTCCAGACTTGTTCAGTTAAAACGAAGGATTGGAAAGCCTCTCTCAAAGCTGCCCCTCCATTTACGGTGGATGGCGGCGGCGTATCGCTTCGTGGCACATAGTGTAAGAATTTGGATTAACAGGGATATCTTCAGAATCAGTTCCGGACTTGCCTTTGAATCCATCTTCTCCATCGTGCCGCTGGCGGCTCTGGGGCTCTGGTTTATCGATGCCATTGGCCAGTCGACCCACGTCAAGGCCCTCGCGGATTATATCGGCCGGCAGCTCTTCCCCTCCTTTGGTCCCGAAGCAATCGATATGGTCAGAAAAATGGCCACCCGCATCAAGGGAGAGTACCTGGGGACTGTGGGGGCGGTGGCCACGCTGCTCATCTCCATTATGGTCTTTCTGAGCATCGAGAAGGCCTTCAACGAGATCTGGGAAGAGCGAAAAAAGAGGGGGTTTTTCTCCCAGTTTTCCACCTACTGGACGCTGGTCAGTCTCATCCCCCTCATGACACTGCTGGTGTTCCTGCGCCGCACGGATTTCCCCGTAATCTCCCACCCGTGGGTGGCGCACTTTACTGTATTCTTTATGTTTTTTCTCGCCAACAAGCTCATTCCCAACACCCAGGTAAAGACCTCGGCCGCCATCCTGGGGAGTCTGGTCTCCACCTTGTTTTTCCAGATCGCCCGCATCGCCTTCTCCAAATATTTCTCCTCCAAATATTTTGGCATCTATGCGGAGATCGGGGTCCTGTTCCTCATGCTGGTGTGGATCTACTATATCTGGCTCACTGTTCTTCTGGGAGCCATTGTGGCCCATGTGTTCCAGCGGTTCTCCTATCTGGAGGAGCGCCGGATCACCGAGAGCCGGTGGGCCGTATTTCCAGGAGAACCGCTCTCCTGGCGTGCCTGGTCAATTCTTGATTTTATGTATCATAACAGAGAACTGCATGATACTCAAACCGTCGCTCTTTCCCTGGGGGAGAGCCCTGAGCTGGTGGAACTCATGTGCAAACAGATGGAGCAGGAGGATATCCTGTTTCGCGTGGGAGAGCGGTGGGGCCTCGCCATTGAGGATTCACGCAAGATTACTGTTGCACGGGTCGCAAAGGCATTTGCCAAGCCTATCCACGGCGATGCGGGCAAGGCCTCGGATCTGTGGCAGGAGCTCTCTGATTATTTCATGGAGTTCGGGGAGCGTATCAATCTCACACACATTGATGATTTCAAAGAAATTATCCATGACATCAAGGCGGAATTGGAGAGGGACCCTTCCAGTCTCTCCAATGGGGGATCGTCCTGGACCCGCCCCCTCGCTACCCCCGATCGCGATTTGCCGGGGCTGCACGTCATGACAACGGAGCCCATGGAATCCCACGATGACCCTGGGGAGTCGTCCCCGCCAGAAGAGGCTCCCCTTGTGCCGCCCGTGGAGTCAGTGACCCTCCCCCCGAAAAAGAAAAAGAAGAAGGCAGCAAAGAAGATTCCCTTGAAACCCGAAAATATCATCGTCCCCAAATAATGGAAAACCCGCACCGATGATCCTTATATTAATGATCGCCTCAGGCTGTTTCCTCGGGGAACCGCTGGTTTCCTCGGACGGGACCGGCATAAAATCCCTGTGGGAGACCCCCGGCGCACTGGAAGTCATCGTTCGGGGAAACTGCAGGTTTACCCCGGCCCCGAATATCAGTCTTGTGGAGGGAGTCTCCCAAAAACCCATCGCCATGGTGAAGGTGCTGCTGCAAAAAGGGGAGAAAATTCTTGAGGTAACGACCGGGCCTTCGGGTGAGTTTTCCCTGCCCGAATCCGGTTATTGGACCATGTTCTACGAGGGGGATGTGCTGCACCTGCCATGCAAGGAGTCCCGGAATTTTGTTCTGGGAGTGAAAACAGCAAACACCGGTCTGGTCTGGGTCCGATGGACATTTTTGCTGGTGTCCTGTTTTTTGATGCTTTTTTTCTTCCGCGGGCGCCTTCTCTTTTTACTGCTCCACAAAAAATCAAAGAAAGAGGGGGGGGATCAATTTACCCAGGAGGGGTTTGTCCGGATCAGTTCGGGGCGGTTCAAGTTAGGACAGATTTTTGGAGGTCGCCGCTGGACAGGCAAAGTTGTGGACTGGAGAGGGGAGCATCCGTTGTATGCGGCGAAGGTCGAGTGGGAGGGTGTGAAGATCCTCACCGATGAAGATGGAAGTTTTGAAGCGCCGGCCCAGGGGCTGCGGGTGGTGGTGTCCTATGAGGGGTACAAGTCCCAGTCCGTGACTCTCGGTCGTGAAGGTGGAGAAATCATTGTTAAAATGATCTCTTTGCGGCACTGGGCGCTTTTTCTTCTGCGCAGAATTTTTCAACTGCACGCCCCTGATCTTGCCCACTCCATGACCCCCAGAGAGGGCATTGAGAGGCAGATCCCTCCACCGGATGTGATTTCCCGCCTGGAAGCGCTCGCCTACGGGCAGGAGGAGCCCATGGAGGGAGAATTGGAAACCCTAAGGATATCATTGGGACAAAGCGGATCTCCCGACAAATGAGTTTTCCTGATGGCCCATGGGGTAAACGGGCTTTGTTCCACCGTGCTTTCTCGTTCGCGAGCCATACTCGGGCCTGCCGTGAGCGAAACAGGCCGTCAAACCAGCGCCGCGGCCAAAACATTCCCCGGTTTCTGTGATGGAGATCACTGGAAAATGAGCGTAAAACCGGGGGGTATTTGATATTGTTTGAGGCAATTAACATCCCATATTTTTACTGTTTACTTGGAATTTATAGTGGGTGTTTCCCAAGGATAAAACGACCAGATCAGGTCTTTTTACACTTTTATGGGAATATAATATTCTTGACTCATTTCAAATAGTGACCTACTCCTAGGGTAGTTTCGCTAGGCCTATGTTTTCTACTGCAAAAAGGAGCCTAATCGTGAGAAGTATAAAGGCTTTACTATTCACATTCATGTTTGTTTATTCATTACCGGCAGTTGCCCAAAATGAGGATGCGGAAACATCCTTTGGTAAAACATCGATAGTGGCCAAGAAAAAAGCTGGCCCCGATGCACTCCATGGCATCTCCCTCAACCTCGATCTTGGTTCTACCCACAGACTCAATATCGAGCCCGACAACGCCTCATGGATTACATCCTATTCCGTGGGCGCCGGGTATGCCCTCGGGCGGCAGCTGGCACCCAAATCCTGGTTCAAGGGACTGACGCTTTCGGCGGCCTTCTCCTTCTCCAATGAGGTCATGGGTAACGATCCCTCGTATCGTTCCAGCTACTTCTCGGATCCCAACTTTTACAGCAAGGATCTCTCCTATCTGGCCTTCTCCGACACTGTCCTTTCGGAGCAGGAGGCGTCAAATATTGACCGCCGGGTCGATGGTGCCCAGCGCAGGATCGATTATTCCGACATCGTCATGACATTGGCGCATGGCAGCATCGCGACGATCCCCGTGGCGAAAATTGGTGTGAGCGGATCCATCAGCGCGGCCATCCCCCTCTCCCTGGCGTCCACCAACGCCGGGCTCGTCACCAAGTTCGACTATAGTCTTGGTCTTGGTCGCTCCTTCAAATTTGGCGGTATGAGTCTGGGACTCTCCTACGGATTCACCTTCAGCCATTACATCTATGAGTACGCCACCAAGGGAATCGACCCCATCGGTGACTCTGTCCTGGTGAACGGTCAAGCCTATGATACGCTTACCTATAACAGCGGCAGCCGAAACAATGAGTTCGGGTTCACCAATATGCTGGGTGTCTCGCTCTCTCCCATGAAGAAGCTCACCGTGAGTGCAGTCTACGGTATCCTCACGCTGCGCTCCTATCAGTTCACCAACTGTAACTACACCACTCCCGATGGGACCGTTATTGACCTCTGTCAGACAACGACCTCGGTTCGTGGATACGACGATGGCGGTCGTGGCCGCAGAGATTTCCAGATGTTCTCTCTGGGGGTCTCCTACAAGCTGCTTGATTACCTTTCCCTGAGCGCAACGCTCAGCACCTTCACTCCTCAACTCAAGGCGACCACTGATGAGTATCAGCAGCCTTTCCTCAGTTTCGACAGGAACAACTACAGTAGTGTTATGTTTAAGGTAAGTTATTCATTTGACAGCTTTTATAAGAAAATGTTTGTAAAATAATAAGGCCCTATTCTTTCAGCACCGGAGGTAATGTCAGTATGTTAAGTAGCAAA
>JAHJLU010000098.1 GCA_018821745.1 Myxococcota bacterium
CCAACAACGTCAACAACACCAACAACGTCAACAACACCAACAACGTCAACAACACCAACAACGTCAACAACACCACGCCGGAGGTGTGTGACAATGACACCGACGATGATGGCGACGGTGACATTGACTGCGAAGACTCCGATTGTCTCACCAGTGCCCAGTGCGGGCGGTGGCTCTACACCCAGGACAACAAAATCCACACTCCCTCGGGGGCTGTGTGGGCCGGGCGGGGCGCAAACCTTCACGACACGCGCTCGTGCAACCGCTGCGCCTGGAACGAGCCCGTGGTCGCCGAGGTCATCCGGAGAGCCGACGCGCTCATTGATGACTGGGGTGCGGACTATATCCGTCTGCTCCTTGAAGCCTACCCCGACTCCGGAGGCCGTGTCCACTGGGAGAACGCCATCTCCGACAGCGACTACCTGGCCGACATGGTTGAGGTTGTTGAACACATCGGCACCAAGCCCGGCGCCTACGTGCTCATCGCCCTGTGGCAGGACCCCTCCTTCGATGATCTGGGCTGGCCCACGGAAGAGACCGTCACCCTGTGGCGGCTCCTGGCCCAGACCTTCATGGAGTACGACCATGTCATGTTCGGCCTGGTCAACGAGCCCCAGGCCAACTACGATGGCTCCCTGGACGCCGACTGCCACGCGGCCATGACCGCCGCCGTCACCGCCATCCGCGAGGAAGAGGACCTTGCAGGCTCCCCGCGCCACATCATCACGGTTCAGGGGACCCGCGGCTGGGCCCGAACCCTTGATTATTACGTCACAAACCCCATCACCGCCTACGAGGGTGAGAACATCGCCTACGAGACCCACGTCTACAACCCCGAGGAAGACTTTTACTCCCAGTTCGAGCTCCCCTCTGAGACGCTGCCCGTTGTTATCGGCGAGTTTGGCCCCGCAGAGGGCTATATGACCACCGATGACTGCCAGGCGCTCATCACCGCCGCCGCCACCCTCCAGATCCCCTGGCTCGCCTGGACCTTCCACCAGCGCTGTGCCCCCAATCTCCTTGAGACCGGGGACAATGAATGCGACGGCATGCCCCTCATCCCCACCGCCTGGGGACAAATCATCAAAGACGCCCTGCTGCAAAAATAAGCACTGTTCGCCCAAGCAAGGATTTCCATGAGTTTTCGCATCTTTCCCTCCAAACTGTTTGCACTGATCATTGGCCTGGCCTTTTCCCTCCCCCATGTCCCCACGGCAGTTGCCAAAACAAGGTACACCGATCTCACTCCCCTTTACCGCTCCATGAAGAAGAGCATGGGGACGCATAACCGTGTCTACGCCGTGACCTATGTGGCCCTGTGCTCCAATACCCTCATCGTGTGCGGGAACAAAAAACTGGGAAATGGCGGCAGTCTCCGGGAGAACCTCTACTGGGGCACCTCCGACGGCCTCGCAAAACAACTGAACAGCCACCGGCCCTGGAAGAAACTGGGGATTATCACTCCCAGGGGTGGCACAATCCTCGCCATCTCCCTCCACAAGCGCTCCCTGGTTAACGCTGGAATGTGGAAGAAGCTCAAGGTGTCAACAGGTGAGCTCTACCACCTCACCATCGCCATCCACGGCGACAAAATCGGGGAGGCCACTTTGTTTGCCGCCCAAACCGCCTCCCATGCCCGTCTCCCCCTGGCAGTGTTAAACAAACTCAAAGGGCTGAGCGGGGCAGGCGGGATCACCGCCAAGACTCCCTTCCATGTGACGGGCTACGTAGGACACAACTATCTCATGGATAAACCCGCCCTGCTCTCGGGGTCTTCCCGGGGCACGGTCCCCGTCGCGACACGAGCCATGTGGGTGACCGCATGCCGGAGCTACCAGTATTTCAAAAAATTTCTCGCCCGGGCCAAAGTGACGCCACTCCTCATGACCCGCACGCTCATGTACCCCGGGGGCTTCCTCGCCCGGGCCCTGCTCGACGGGATCGCGACCGGGAGAACCCAGCGTGCCATCGTCAACAGCCTGAGCCACGCCTATTATGAGAATCAAAAGGCCAACGGCACGGGTAAAAAAGGCGCAAGAAGCGTATTCTGGCCCCTGTAAAGCAACGATCAATTATGCGACAAGTCTGTGCAATCGTTTTATGACACTGCCCATCCTGGATCTATTCTTCCAACCTGAGAGCTCTGAGGAGGAGATACCTGTGAGAGTCAGAAAACATGGGCCGGGAGGGCATCGGGATCCTTGGTGAACTTGGGCATCTCGATAAAGACACATGTGAGCTTGTCGTACATGATTCGCCCGGTCTTGATGTTGGTGATTTTCCACATGGAGATGATATCGTCGGGGTCCGTGGTGCTATCGTCCAGAGGAGTGAGTTTGGGGTTAAAATTGCCCTTATACATCTATTTCTTCGTCGCTCCTGCGGAGGCAGGGGCCCAGGACTCCGGCTGGCACGAGGAGTATGGAATGCGTTAAGTTCTTGCTTGAGTGCGAAAAACGAACACCTCAGCGCGGAAAACCATCGTGGTTTCTGGGTTCCTGCCTTCGCCTCATGATTGATCACAAGTTTCATTTGACAATCAGGGGGAAAAATGGCGTCAGCGTTAAAGAAAAAACGGATCCAGGGCAAAAAGGGAGCAGAGGAACGGAAGAAGGCCAACCGTAAATTGTTACCCCACCATGAACAACGCCCCGGGGCTTTTGCCCCGGTTAAGTATCAAACAGTCCCATCGTCCCAAAGATGATGGAGCGTTCTTGTTATTTTCGTTTTTTGTTTGCCAGGTTTGTGCCTGAACCCATTTTGAAGGGGGCAAAGCTCAAAATTTTCACAAGAGGGCTGGGCAAAAGTTGATCATAAATTGCTTTGAGTTCGTCAAAGGTCTCCGTATTGAATTGAACTACGTAGCTTCTGAAGTATTAAACCCTATAATAACACCACCGTAAGGCTCAATAAGTTCGTGGAATTGTTCTTCGGTAGCTGTTTCACGCAAAATAAATTCCAGGCGATTTTTGTGGATTTCGCTCCCCTCCGCAGTAATTTTGGCAGCAGGGTCATCTTTGACGATTTTGTATTCTTTGGTTGCCCGCGGGTACACAATCACGCTGGTGGTTTTTCCATCGGGAAGTTCCACTGCAATTGTTTTGCCTTTGAGCAGGGTTCCCTGGCGAAACCTCTTGGTGTACTCCGAATAGGAGAGGGAGACTTTTTTCTCCCGGGGATCTTTTTTGCAGCCCCAGAGAGCCATGCAGAGTGTTGTAATAATGACAAATTTCCGCATTATGGTGCTCATCGTAAAACTCTTTTGGCAGAAATGGTGTGTCAGGTTGGGACTGAGATGAGATAGTACCTGTCTCCCGATTTAATGACCGTGGCTTCATCCTTGCCTGTCTTCTGCCGCCCTCTGTACTCAATGGTCATCTCGATCTTGATATAGATTTCCCCCTCCTTCTCCTTCTTTTTCACCAGGGAGAAGGAGATGAAGGTCCATGTGTTCATCTTCTTGAGTTTGCGGGTGAGCCGCTTCAGATTTCTTTCAGTCACGGTCTTTGTACCGACCACCAGCCCCTCGGTGACCAGCGCCTTCTTCCAGAGGTCGTCCTTTCGGATCCGGGAGGTGTAAAAATGGACCACCGCCGCCTCGGGGGTGGCAAATCCCGGCGCCACGCCCACGGAACTCTTGGCGTCATAAACGGGCGCGTCAACGTAGTCGATCCATCCCCCATCCCCGGGGCGGGTTTTTGGCGGAACATAGGTGGTGGCCGATGCAGCAAACTTGGCCGGGATCGGTGCAACAACCGTGGCGGGGGCCGGGGTGACCGCCGCCTTTTCCCTGGGAGCCGGCGTGACCGCTTCTTTTGGGGATGCGGTGTCACTGGAGCCCTTAGAGCCGGTGCAGCTTCCTAAAAGAAAAACCAAAATACCGATAATTGCTGTTTTCATGGAATCACCTCCTGATTTGCCGCAGTCGGGCCCATCGGGTCCACCATATATTTTGCAGGGCTTTTGTACCAGAAGAAACACCGGTCCACCCAACACTGGGCATGGTTTCACGCCCCCGGGGGTGCTTGCTCACCATGGACAGGGGGAAACAGGAAGTGAAAACCCGAAAAGCCATTAAATCCGTGCGATTGCGAAACAGCCACAGAAGCTTCATATAATTATTGGGAAAATTATTTTAATACCCGTCGGGATTTGGTAGGATTGCCCGTGCAAAAACCCTTTTCGAGGTGAACATGGTACAAGCCACGCTCAAATTTTCCGAAACCTTCTGCTCCTCCTGTGTCTACGCCATAGAGCGTACGGGCAGAAAAATTAAAGGCATAGACGAGGTCCTCATCAACGCCTCCACGGGCATCATCACCGTTGATTATTCAGGCGATCCCGAGGTCCTCAAAAAGTTCCGCGAGCTCACCTTCACCCTGGGTCACGGCGCCGAGATCATCGGGGACGGCAGAGAGTAACCATGGCAGCGCCCAATCCCCCCCTCATTCGCTGGCTGCCCCCCATGAAGAAGGTCCTGTGGGCCCTCACGCCCGCCATGGCCGCCTCGGTCTACTTCTTCGGGTGGCGCTCCCTCGTGCTCCTGGCGGTCACTACCCTGAGCGCCTTTCTGGCCGAGTACCTCTTCGCCCGTCACTACAAGGAACCGGTCAACTCCTCGGTCTTCGTCACCGGCGTGCTGCTGGCCCTCACGCTGCCCCCCACCCTGCCCTTCTGGATGGCCGCCGTGGGCGCCGTCTTCGGCGTGGTCTTCGGCAAGATGGCCTTTGGCGGCTTCGGCAAGAACCCCTTCAACCCCGCCCTGGTGGGCAGGGCCTTTATTTACATCACCTTCGCGGGCTACATGACCTCGATGTGGGTCCTCCCCGCCCACGGTCCCGCCGGGGGTCTCACCACCTACAGCCCCGACGCCGTCACCTCGGCCACGGTCCTCACCCACCACGCGGGGATCAGCGCGAAGTTCTACCTCAACGCATTTTTGGGCAACATCCCGGGGAGCCTCGGTGAGACAAGCGCCCTGGCATTGCTCCTGGGGGGCCTGTGGCTCTTCTGGAAGCGCGTCGCCAACCGCACCATCATCATCACCACCCTCCTGGGCATGGTGGCCATGCAGGCCGCCCTCTGGGGTGCTGGCGTCTCCCGGGCCGTGGATCCCCTCACCGCCACCCTGGCCGGTGGGTTTATGCTGGGGCTCTTTTTTATGGCCACGGATCCCGTCACCGCTCCCAAGCAGCAACTGAGTAAAATCATTGTGGGGCTCTTCATCGGCATCATGACCTCTCTCATCCGCACCTTCTCCGTGTGGCCCGAGGGCATGATGTTCGCAATCCTCCTTGCGAATATGTTCACCCCCATCACGGACTATGCGGTCTCCGAGCACATCAAGAAGAAGAAGCTCAAGGCGCAGGCCGCCGCGGGAGGTGCCTGATGGCAAAACCCGGCAAAACCCTCCGGCGGATCAAGATGGTCCTCTTCATGGCCCTGCTCAGTATCGTGTTTGTCACCGCCGTGAGCGCCGTGCACCTGGCAACCAGAAAGATGATCGCCCGCAACGACTCGATCTTCACCAAACGCTCGATACTCTACACGGCAGGGATCCCCGTCCCCGGCTCCCAGCAGGAGCTGGACAACGTGTTCAAGGCCCATGTGCGCCTCATCCCCCGGGACAAACTGCAGCTCTACGAGGTCAAATTCAACGGCAGGCTCTCCTGGGTCATCACCGCCAGCGGGTCGGGCCTGTGGGGAGAGATTCGTGCCCACGTGGGCATCGGCAGTGATTTCCTCACCATCACGGGCGTCAATTTCATTGAACAGAACGAGACGCCGGGGCTCGGCGCCCGCATCTCCGAGTTGTGGTTCCGTGAGCAGTTCCGCGGCAAGAAGGGGCCCTTGCGGCGAGTCCCCGAGGGCACAAAGAGTAAGAAACCCCGTGTGTTTGACGCCATCACCG
>JAHJLU010000099.1 GCA_018821745.1 Myxococcota bacterium
CGATGGGCTGGGGGACGTGGCCGCGCTGGCCGAGCTCGACCTGGATCTAACCCTGCTGGTTCAGGGCCCCCCGGAGCAGCAGGCGAAGGAGCGCTTCGCCCAGCGGCTCGAAGACAACGAACGGTTCATCCTCCGCCAGCAGCTGCTGCTCCTGGGGGGGGCCATCTTCCTCGGGATCATCGTCATCATCCTGGCAGCCCGTCCGCTGCGCTATCTGCGGGGACTCACCGAGGGGGCGAGGAGCCTGGGGAGCGGAAATCTGTCACTGCGGATCCCCGTGACCTCCCAGGATGAGCTGGGAATCCTGGCTGAAGAGTTCAACACCATGGCCGAAGCCATTGAAGAGCGTGAAGTGAGACTTATCCAGTCCGAGCGCCTGGCCGCCGCGGGAAAGCTTGCCGCCCAGATCGCCCACGAGATCCGAAACCCCCTGGCGGCCATCTCCTTCAATGTGGAGCTTCTCCATGAAAACCTGGGCGCCACCAACGAGGACTCTCCTGCCCTCACCGAGAACCAGGAGATCATCGCAGGTATCCAAAAAGAGGTGGACCGGCTCACGGGCATCACGGAAGAGTACCTGGCCTTCTCGAGACTGCCCACACCGCGGCTCAAACCCACGGACATCAACGCTTTCCTCAGGGATGTCATGGACTTTATCGGGGGAGAACTCATGCTGGAGAAGTATGTGGTCTCCACCAGCTTCGAGCCCCCTATCCCCGAGCTGCTCATGGACGAAGACCTCATGCGACAGGTGGTGCTCAATCTCGTGCGCAACGCCACGGAGGCAATGCCCGAAGGGGGCGCCATCTCCATCGGTTCCCGGGTGAAAGATGACGAGGTCCTCCTCTTCGTCAGGGACAGCGGCCCGGGCATCGCCGACGATGTGAGGGAGCGGATCTTCGAGGCGTTTTACACGACGAAAAACCACGGAACTGGGCTGGGGATGGCCCTGTGCTATCAGATCATCCAGGACCACCATGGACGAGTCGAGATCACCAATGTTGAACCAACCGCCCATGAACCCGGCGGCGCCATGGTGACAGTCGTCCTCCCCATTGGCACCGAGGAGTCTCCCCATGAGCGCGTCTGACCCGGCCACAGGCACTCCATACGCGCTGTTCTGTGACCGGTGGCTGCCCTGGTACAGGCGCTCCCTCCACGAGGAAATAGAGGCTTTCAAAATTTTTGCCCCCCACATCTTTCCCCGGGTCCACCACGAGGACTCACCCCACTGGCCAACGCTCCATCTCCTCCCCAAGGGGGCATGGACCGCCACTTCACCATCGTCCCTCTACTCAACCCTCGCCTCTATAAACCCCGCAATCCTGAAGCAGCTGCGGGACCTTGAGCCGGCCTTCCTGCACGCCATGGGGGGACACACAGGACTCTACGCCTCCAAATATGCATCACTCGTTGATCGCCCTCTCATTGTCTCGCTGCTCGGCAGGGACCTCACCTCCTGGATTCGCCCCGACCGGTACAGCCCCGAGGCCCGTGCCTGGCAGGCCGGCAAGGAGGAACTCATCGCCGCGACCACCTCCTTCATTGTCAGCTCCGGGGAGATGTTCGAGCTCGCCCTGGAGTGCCGTATTCCGGTTGAGAAGCTGTTTCGCCACCGCACCGGGATACAGACAAGGTCCTACCCCTTCAACATGGACTACGCCCGCCTGAAACCGGGGGTCAATGACAGCCTCATTGTCATGAAGGGCCGCTTCCTTGAGGAGTGGGGTTTTCGTTATGGCATCAAAGCCTTCGCCCACCTCTGCAAGAGCTTCCCGGTGCGCCTTGCCATCATTGGTGACGGAGACCTCAGGGAAGAGCTCCAGGCCCAGATCAGTGACCTTCATCTACAATCCCGCGTGACGTTTATTGAACCCCGGTCACCACGGGAGGCAGCGGTGCTCAAACAGGCGTCCCTGGCGCTGATTCCATCGGTGGTGGGTTCAGATCTCCAGAGAGAGTTCAGTTCCCGCTTCACCATGGAGGCGGCGGCGCTGGGCATACCCATTGTGGCGACCAGCCATGGCGCCAACGCAGACACAGTTGAAGACGGGGTCACGGGATATCTCGTCCCCGAGCGTGACGTGGATGCGCTCAGCGATCGGGCCGCATTTCTCCTGGAGGAGCCCCTCACCTCCCGGGAATTTGCCGCGGCGGGGCGCGCCAAGATTGAGTTCCAATTCGATGTGAAAAAAACCAGCCGCACCCTGGAGGGTTTTTTTAAAAGTGTGCTTGCCTGAACCCAAATCGTCATTAGGATTCCAGGGGCCCTCTAAACCGGGGGCAACCCGCCCCATGGAATGAGGTCACTTAAATGAAAACAATATCAACTACTATTATTGCAGTCCGGAGAAAAGGAACCGTGTGCCTCGCCGGGGATGGCCAGGTCACCCTTGGGAACACCATCATGAAGGCAGGAGCGCGGAAAGTCCGCCAGCTGGCCGGAGGAAAACTCATTGCCGGGTTTGCGGGCGGGGCGGCCGATGGGATCGCGCTGCTGGAGCGGCTCGAGACAAAGATGGAGCAGGTGGGCGGCAATTTCCCCCGCGCCACCGTGGAGCTGGCCAAAGACTGGCGAATGGACAAGGCGCTGCGGCAACTGAATGCCGTTTTGCTGGTCACTGACGGGATCAACATCTTCCTTTTGTCCGGAACCGGTGATGTGATCGAGCCCGATGAAGACGTCATCGCCATCGGTTCCGGCGGACCCTATGCCCTCGCCGCGGCGAGAATGCTCCTGAAACACACCTCCATGGATGCACAGGAGATCGCCCGGGAAGCTCTCACCTCGGCCTCGGAGATCTGTATTTATACCAACACCTCCATCACCTCCCTCTCCCTCTCCGACGAGGGGAAAAAATAGGATCTTTCATGGAACTCATTGACAAGGAAGCCATTAACCTCACCCCCAGAGGCATCGTCTATGAACTTGATCGGTACATCATCGGGCAGCACAAGGCCAAGCGGTCCGTGGCCGTGGCCCTTCGCAACCGGTGGAGACGGCAGCAGGTAGGTCCCGAGCTGCGAGATGAGATCCTCCCCAAAAATATCATCATGATCGGCCCCACGGGCGTGGGCAAGACCGAGATCGCCCGCCGCCTGGCCAAACTCTCGGGGGCCCCCTTCATCAAGGTGGAGGCCTCCAAATTCACGGAAGTCGGATACGTGGGCCGGGACGTGGACTCCATGATCCGGGATCTCGTGGAGATGGGCATCGGCATCGTCAAGAAGGAAGAGGAGGCCCGGGTCGCCGAGACAGCCAGGAAAGTCGCCGAAGAGCGGCTGCTGGACCTGTTGCTGCCCCCTACTCCTCCAACGGGTGATGCGGAGAAGGACAAAGAAGCCCAGACCCGCGCCACGGCCACCAGGGAGAAGCTCCGCAAGCTCCTCAAGCAGGGGGCGCTCAACGATCGCCAGGTGGAGATCGAGGTCAATGACAGCGCCATACCCTTCGTGGAGATCTTCTCCCCGGGGGGAATGGAAGAGATGGGCATGAATTTCAAGGACATGTTCGGGAACATGGGTAAAACCAAGCGCCGCATGGTAAAAGTCCCCGAGGCCCTGGAGATCATCACCGCCCAGGAGGCGGGAAAGCTGGTTGACATGGACAAGGTCTCCCGGGAGGCAATCTTCCGGGTGGAAAACCACGGCATCGTGTTCCTCGACGAGCTGGACAAAATCGCCGGCCGTGAATCGGGCCGGGGTCCGGATGTCTCCCGGGAAGGGGTCCAGAGGGATCTGCTGCCCATTATCGAAGGCGCAACGGTGGTCACCAAACACGGCCCTGTCCAGACCGACCACATCCTGTTTATTGCTGCGGGGGCGTTTCACGTGAGCAAACCCAATGACCTCATCCCCGAGATTCAGGGGCGTTTCCCCATCCG
>JAHJLU010000100.1 GCA_018821745.1 Myxococcota bacterium
CGCGACAGCTATGTCGCCAGCACAAAACTGACCAATGCCACCCTCAACAAAGATCTGCAGATCAGCCTGCCCAAGATTGAGAAGCAGCCCGTTCGAGTGGAACAGGCGCCCGATGGTCAATACTATTTTACCATCCGGGATATTCCGAAACCCACCAGTGTAGCTGCTTCCTCGTCACCCAGAAGCGTCGCGATATACTGGGATGCTTCTCTCTCCCGGGCCACAGCGAACCACGAACTGGAGCTTCAGTTACTCACCGGCTACCTCGATACTATCAGTAACCCTGTGGCAGTCTCCCTGGTGGTGTTCCGTAATGTGCCCGAGAAGACCAGAACCTTCCTGCTCCCCGCCCACAAGGGTGCACTCCTCACGGCTCTGCGTGCCATAAAATACGATGGTGGTACCCAGGCTGGCACTATCCCGAAACTCAAGGGCCGCCTCGATCTGGCCCTCCTGTTTTCCGATGGTCTCTCCACCTTCGGCGAGGAGAAACCCGGGCCCCTGGGCGCTCCGGTCTACGCAGTGAACTCCTCCAAAAGCTCGAACCACGCATTTTTACGGTACCTTGCCCTGCGCTCCGGGGGAGCCTATATCAACCTCAACCGGACTGAGGTCAAGTCCGCGCTCGCCTCAATAGGTACCAATTCTTTCTCCTTTATCTCCGCCCAGGCTCCCGGGTGCAACACCTGCACCATATACCCCCAGGTGCAGGTCCCCATTCAGGGTCCCTTTACCGTGGCGGGTCGGCTGATGACCTCCGTCACCCAGGTGGTCCTCAACTACGGGGTGGGCTCACGGATCACCCACAGCCGTACTTTCACCATCAACCGCAGTGACGCAATAAAGGGCAATCTCCTCCAGAGGGCGTGGGCACAGAAGAAACTTGATGACCTCATTATCTTCCCCGAGCGCAACAGAGACGCCATCTCGGCCCTTGGCAAAGAGTTCTCCCTGGTGACCCCCATGACCTCGCTCATTGTTCTCGAGCAGCTCTCTCAGTATGTGGAACACAAGATCCGCCCCCCCGCAAGCCTGCCGGGCATGGCCGCCAAATATGACGCGGCCATGGCACGGCTGGCAAAGGAGAAACGCCAAAAAGAGGTGTCCAAACTGGCCCACGTCCTCAGCCTGTGGCAGAGCCGGCTCACCTGGTACAACACCAAATTCAAGCGCTTCTACAGGGTAAAGAAGGAGAACAAGAGTTCTGGCCAAGATTCCTATGGATTGGGTGGCGGAGGAAGAGGGGCGGCCCGAATCAGCAGGAGCATGTCCGCACCCAGCCCCATGCGCGGCAGATCACGCAGCATGAGGATGGCCGATCCTCTATCGAACAGAAATGTCGATGAAAAATCGAAGGAAGCCGGGAGTGCCCAACCGGAAGCCTCCATAAAAATGGAAGCCTGGAACCCGGACACCCCCTACCTCAAGGCGCTCAAAGCAGCCAGAACCGGCAATCGCTACACTGTCTACCTTTCCCAGCGTGTGAAACACGGGAGAGCACCCGCCTTCTACCTCGACTGCGCAGACTTTTTTATGAAGAACAAAGCAAAGAGGCTCGGCCTTCGGATTCTGTCGAATCTCGCCGAGCTCGAGCTCGAGAACCCTGCTCTCCTGCGTGTCCTCGCTCACCGTCTGAACCAGATTGGCGAGCTGGATCTGAGCATCCTCATGTTCCGCAAGGTCCTCTCGCTGCGTCCCGAAGAGCCCCAGTCCTACCGTGATCTGGGTCTGGTCCTGGAACGCCGTGCAGACAAACACCGCTCCGCAGCGTCCAAAAAGGCTTCTGCACGGGAAGACTACAGCCAGGCGCTGCAGTTGTTGGCCAAAGTGGTCATGAACAAGTGGCAGCGCTTCAACGAGATCGAGGTCATCGCCCTCACGGAGCTCAACAATATCTGGCCCAAGGCAAAGGCTATCGGGCTCACACGGCTCCCCGTGGACAAGCGTCTCATTAAAAACCTGACCATGGATGTGCGAATTGTCATGACCTGGGATGCGGATCTCACGGACATGGATCTCCACGTGATAGAGCCATCGGGGGAAGAGGCATACTACGGCCACAACCGCACCGAGATAGGCGGGCTGGTGACCAGGGACTTTACCCAGGGCTACGGCCCCGAAGTGTATGCCATTCGTCGTGCCATGAGCGGTAACTACAAAATCCGCACCAAGTACTATGGGAGCTCGGCGGCCAAGCTCTCGGGAGCCGTCACCCTGCAGGTAGATGTCTACACCAACTACGGCCGTATCAACCAGCGCCGCCGCTCCATCACCCTTCGGCTCACCAAATCCAAGGAAGAGTTTCTGGTGGGCACCATCCGCTTCTGACCAGCCCGGTTATCGGGGATCGGTGTCGAAACAGCAGCGGAAGCCGGTATCGTAGCCCTGGAAGTCCTCTTCGACCGAATAGAAATCGAAGGTGCAAGAAGCGCCGGCTTCACTCGAGGTAGCAAATGAGCCACCCATAAGCCGATAATCATAGCTGGCTGCTTTGGTGATTTCACGAAGGTTACCGGTGATATCATAGATCGGATCAGCCCAGTCGGCCCAGCAGTTCATAAGAAGGGGGGAGCCGCAGACCAGGAGGCCATCCTGATCATCTGCCATGGTGGAATCCCATACACCGGGGACAAAATCAAAATACCCGGTATTGCAGTATTTGGTCGAACTGGCCACTGACTGGCATTGGGCATTGTTGGGATTATATCCCCAATTACACCCTGCTCCTGCCTGACAGGCTCCCTGCCACTCGGATAACGTGCAAATCCTGCCACCAATGGCATCACACACCTGCTCGACTTCAATGGGGGATACATTGAACCAGGGCAGATGTCCCTGGACAGAACAACCAATGGTCTCGTCGAGGGTCACACCTGCAGGCGCAGAGGGAAGGGGGGAACACCCCGATCCACAGTGATACCCGTTTCCAATACCAAAACTGGTCGCAGATGCTGTGGGACGACTGATTTCGTAGGCCGTCATCCAAAGATTTGTGCCTATCTGGACAACATCAGGTCTGATAAAGTAAGCATCGCCGACATTTGTCTCGTAGGTCTCGTCCACCAATCCGTCACAGTCGTTATCAATCCCGTCGCAATCTTCGTCACAGTTGGGCTCACAGCTCCCCTTCACCGCATCGCAGACGACCGCGTCGTTCCCTGAACACACGTAGGTACCCGCCGTTCTGCAGGCACCGTGACCTGGGTATGGCAGTCCTTCATCGCTGTAGCAGTCCTTCCCGTATTGGGGGACATTCTCATTGAGCGAACCATTGCAGTTGTTATCAAGGGTATCGCAGATTTCCACAGCGGCAGCACAGGTTGGATTGCACACGCCGGCGGGGAAACTGCACTGCCAGGTACCGCCCACACACTGCGCCGACACCAATGTGGTGCATTCCGGCCTCGTGGCAGCCAGGGAGATTCCGCACAGGTTGTTTAAACTCGGAGGGGTCACCCCTTCATCAATCTCCCCGTCGCAGTTGTCATCTATCCCGTTGCATGTCTCGGTACTGCTGTTGAAGATGCAGGGATACTCGCAGGATTGATCGCCATCGAGATCATGGTATCCCGTCTTGCATCCATTGAACTGACAGGTCCCTGCGGCACAGCTCCAGTTCGCATTGGCACCCAGACTGTTGCAGTTGTTGTTGCAGGTACCACAGTTCTGAACATCGGAGGTCAGGTCGGGCTGGTTTTCAAGGATACCGTTGCAGTTGCCATCGACTCCGCAGGTGTCGTCACCCGTTGGCAGAATTGAGCCACTGCACTGAAGCGCCCCACCAATACACTGCAGCGTCCCGGCCTGACAGGGACTGGTGGCCCCTGCGGGAGGCGGACTGGGAACATTGCAGGCTGCGCCGGCGTCGGTGGGATTGTCGTCTACTGTCCCGTTGCAGTCGTCGTCCACACCGTTGCACACTTCTGCACCGGAGGGTTCAACGGCACCCACGCACTCCAGGGAACCATTCACGCATAAAACAGTACCAATCGAACAGGGGAAGATAGCACTGGTCCCGCAGCTCGCGCCCGAATCCGTGGTGTTGTCATCGATGACCCCGTCACAGTCATCGTCGATGCCGTTGCAGGTCTCGGCGACGCTGTTGGCGTAAAGGAGATTGGCACCACTGCAGACCACCGCGCCATTGACACAGGAGGTCGTTCCCTCGTGGGCGGCTGTGGCGCAAAGCCCGTCGGGATCGCCAAAACAGGAGAGCCCCAGGCGTGCGTCCGAGGCCATGGTGTCTTCGGCGTCGGTCAATCCATTGCAGTCATTGTCTTTTCCATCGCAGATTTCAAGGGGAACCGGGGCACAGTGTGCTGTACCGTCTCCGTCTGCGTCGGCACACACCTCATCGGTCCCGCATTGGCCGGACATTCCTTCGGTGCAGATTGTTGTACCTTCGGTGAGCGCCATTTTGCATTCACAGCCGTTATTGGGATCATTGTCAGCATCACGAAAGCCGCCCACACACCCGGCGATGACACAGTGTCCCCCGGAACAGCCACCGACACCGTTGAGGAATACACAGGTATTTGAACAACTGCCGCAGTTCAAGGGATCGTTCTGAAGATCAAAATCCTCATCGATCTGCCCGTTGCAGTTATTGTCTTTTCCATCACACAACTCGGTCCCGTCATTGCTCACAAAGCAATTGTATTCACAGCCGTCATTCTCATCACCATTGACGTTGAAATGCCCTGGAAAACAGTCGCCCATGACGCACTGCCCCCCGATACAACTCGAAGTGGCGTAATCAAAACTGCACACATTGCCACAGGTCCCGCAGTTTGTGGGATCACTCTGGAGATTAAAGCCGTTGTCGACAACCTGATCACAGTCGTTGTCGAGCCCGTCACACACTTCCTCGGACGGGACACATGCATCGCTTTGGACATCACCGTCATCGGCGTCGGGAATGGATGCATCGGGGAATTCCCAGTGCCCGTCGGACCCGGTCTTGTAGGTCTCCCATTCACAGGCAACAAAAAGCGGTATCAGGCAAAAAGCCAGGAAAAGGGGGTACGTTCTCATTTAACACCTCCCATGGTCCGCCTTCTCAAGAGGGCAGCAAACAGCAGCCCCAGCATCGAAAGCCAGGCCAAAGAGCCTTCTCTCCCGCCTGAATTGCTTGCAGAACAACCCCACGCTGTGCCACCACTCCCGGTCATCGTGCTCCCTTCATCTCCGTCTACCCAGAAGCCGGCATCACCCTCACAGCCTGCAATCATGGAGACATCGGACCCACTGAAATCACTGCGAATAATACAGCTAAACCCTGTAGGGCACAGGATATTTGCACAGGGATCACCCACACAGGTGCCATCAAAACAGATGTCACCACTTTGGCAGATGGCGGATTGGCAGTTGTCTGTCTCACACGACCCATCGAGGGGATTGCACCGCTCGCTGGATTCACAGTTGCTCTCCAGACAGAGATCCACAACACAGGCGCCCGTGGTGTCGCAATATTCCCCGGGGCTGCACAGGCAAAGTGTTTCGCAACGGGCTTCACAAGAACTTTCCGTACAGGTGCGAACACAATACTCTTCCTGATCTCCACACTCCATGGCAACACAGGGGTCAACTATGCACTGGTGATCAAGACAAAATTCATCATGACCACAGGAGTCTCCAAGGCCGGAACAACTGACATCAACACAGGATCCGCCACGGCACTCCTCCCACGTGTCACACTCAACAGACTCACAGGGATCAACACAAATCTCATCCACGCAGTTCCACCCCAGGGGGCAGGTCTCGTTTCCACACTCCCCACCGGTCTTGGGCATACAAACCCACTGGGATGTCCCGTTGACATCAGTCTCAACACAGTCCTGATCCCCGGGACAGGGAAACTCCATGACAGGATCACACTCGGGACGACAGCTCCCTTCAAGGCAGAAATAATCCACCTGGTTTACCGTGGGACACTCGGCGTTCCAGTCCACAAGGCCATCACAGTCATTGTCGAGGCCATCACACACTTCCTCGGAGGGACCAACCTCTCCCACACAGATCCAGCCACCACCGATACACTCGTAGTTGCCGACGGCGCACTCACCATCGCCGGTACCGCAGGTCTGCCCGTACATGGGATCCTGCTGGAGCTCATCGAGCTCGTCAGCCACACCATCACAGTCATCATCGAGCCCGTTACAGCGGCCCTCGGCCATGGTCCCTCCCAGACACTCCTGGACACCGTTGGTGCAATGCCAGACGCCATTGCATGCGCCGGGACAGGGTTGTCCAATCCAGGGCATATCGGAGAGCTCATCGGTCTCACCGTCGCAGTCGTTGTCCAGGCCGTCACAGACCTCGTTGGTCGGGGTCACCTCCCCCACGCAATCGGACCATACTCCGGGATTCAGTGCACCACAGGTCTGAAGACCGACCTGACATTCGCCCAAACACGAGGCATCACTGGTGCACCCCGTATCCAGACCGTAACCTGGTGTATAACAAACATTATTGAGCGGGGAACCGTCAACAGTCTCATCCACCTGCCCGTTGCAGTTGTTGTCTACTCCGTCGCACACTTCTGCTGATGGGACCACATCACCGCTGCAGATCCAGCCGTTGAGCCCGTCACAGGTGAGTGTCCCCGAGTGACAGGGTGCACTCAGAGAACCAGTCGTGGCGCAGGTAGCGCCCGCAGGCGGACACCATTGTTTCCCTTCAAAGACACAGCAGTTTCCCGGCTCATTCCAGCAACCGTTGGCACCGGACAGCGGTGCATCAGCCAGGGGAGCCTCATCAACCACTCCATTGCAGTTGTTGTCGATGCCGTCACACACCTCTGGCTGCGGAAGATTACCACCAACACAGACAAGAGCTCCGTTTATACACTGGGTTGTGCCTGGAGTGCACGGGGACGTATTGTTCCCGCATGTCTGACCAACACCGAAGGCGCCATCATCAACACTCCCGTTGCAGTCGTTGTCGATCCCGTCGCAAACTTCCGCCGAGGGGCCGGTCCCTCCCATGCAGACCCAGCCGCTCGCACCGGTGCATGTCAGGACACCCATTGTACACTGGCTGTTGGGACCATAATCAAGACCCGGAGCATTACCCGCAGGTTCGCATGTACTCGAGGCAAGTCCGTTGTCAATCAATCCGTCACAGTTATTGTCAATGCCATCGCAGACCTCGGCCTGAGGGTTGTTGGTGCAGGTAACATACCCTGCGCCTGCGGCACAACTGCCTGGTTGCGCTGCCGGCTGGGATGCTTCACAGGCCATGGTACCGGAACAGTTGGCGGGGGAAGGCAGCCCGCAACTGAGCGAGGGGAATCCGCCAACGGGCGGGTTGTCTATGATTCCATCACAATCGTCATCACAGCCGTTGCACACCTCTGGTGAGGGGACGCATGTGCCGCATACGCCACCCTCATCGATAAATCCGTCACAGTCATCATCCTGTCCGTTACAGACCTCTGTGGTGGGGCAATGCAGGGGGTCACCACAGCGCAGTGTCCCCTCGTCGATCTGACCATCGCAGTTATTGTCGATGCCGTCACAAATCTCCTCGGGGTCATAGCAGAGCCAGGTGCTTGAATCGGTCGCGTCTGTGCTGTCTGTGCATGGAAGCAGGTCGATATCGCCGTTGGGGGGGTTGGTAGCGAGGGACGCCTCGTAGGATGTAAGGCACGTCTGGCGCTGAACCTCGGTGCTCCATGTGCAACAGGCAAGACCTTCGTTACAATAATGGCCGAAACCTTCGTCTGTGCAGCCGTTACAGTTGTTGTCCTCGTTGTCGCACACTTCCGGCGCTATGGACGAAGCTATGATGGAACTCAGCGCCTGGGCGAGACTGACCTCGTTTGCCGCTGTGAGTGCAGTTGTCGAGCCGTTGATGAGACCGTCATCCCCTGCATCGGCGATGGGATTGACGTCCGCGGCGCTGACACCGGCAAACCCGATGACATGGGTCTGGATGGGAAAGTAGTGCCCTCCGAAGGTGACACCCGTGTTGAAAAGCGTAGCCGCCACGGTGGAGGGGGTCCCGCCACAAACCGTGGAATGTGCACCATCGGTCACTAAAATAATATGGAGAGTACGGCAGGCCCGATCCTGGGCGTCCATGGGGGTCTCATCCGTGAAACTCAAGCCTGCTGCACAGTAGGTGTCGTCATCCCAATCGGAGTCCCAGCCACTGATGAGGTACTGGTGAATACTCGTGAGGGCTCCGGCGATGGGGGTCCCGCCTATGGCGAACAGCTCCTTGCTCTCGGCACAGTCACCGTCAAACCATTTCAGAATTTCACCGGCATTCGATACGGGGGTAAACCCGCCCCAGGTCGGATCCTGGAGCAGCGGCTCCACAATGTTTGCCCCGTTGAGCCAGTTGTTGGGATAATTGGGGGAGGGTGGCACTGCTCCGCTGCTGCAGCTGGGTCGGTTTCCGCAGGATGCAGCGCCAACCCAATCCTGGAACCCTGAAACAGAACAGCCACTCCCTGGATAATACTCTCCGGAGGTTGATACTCCCGAAGGTGGGCTGCAGTTTCCGTTGTTTGCCGTGCATGAGTCAGCGCAGGTCCCCGGACTGCACCCTGAGAGTGTCACGGGGAAAACGGCCAGGCCAAAGTTAACCTGCCCCGCGAAAGCCTGAACAGTTTGTCGCAGCGCACATTTGGCGTCGTTGACCCTGGTGGGCTCCATGCCGCAGCTGTTGCGCGGGGCTGTGGAAGGACACGAATTGGGAAATTGGTATGCGGCGGTGGAGGGATTAGTACAGCCGAGCATGGAACCGGAGGTGTCGACCACGAGCATAAAATAGGGACGCGATGAAGCGGGCCAATCGGCGGGATCGAAAGAAGAGCAATCCTGCGCCAGTGCAGACGCTGGCGTAAACGCCAGCACCAAACCCAAACCCAAACAGAACACAATGAACCTTCCGGTTCCATCAGTAATGAGACGCTCTATTTTCTTACCCATGGGGACCTCCTTACAAAAAAACTCCCGATAAACAATAACACCACCTTGGGCCAGATGGTATAAAAAGTGTTCGAATCTGCGGCATTACTCGTTATTAGGCGGCAATGCAAATGGACTCCCACAGTCATAAAATCTCCTTGTATCCGTGGATTTGTGGGAAAAAACCTGCTAATTTACCACATCGAGTCACTCACTGGTCTCCATGGAGGGTTGCATGACCGAGCAGAAAAAAATACCACCCACCCACTCCGTTCCACCCAAGGTGCCGGCTGTCACGGCACACCTCCCCCAGACGGTTATCATCCGCCTCTCGCAGCTTCCCTTTGCCCGGGAACAGCGGATGCAGGAGGCTCAGGCTGTTTTACCCAAGGGGCTCGACTTCACGGTGGATCTTGGTCCGTGGTTTGCCCTCCCCGTCTCCATCCCCGCGCCTCTGAAGCCAGAGACCTACGGACAAAAATCCCAGACGCCTGCTCAGAGTGTCCCTGGTTACGCATCCGCGGCAGTTGCTCCGGCCTCACAGCCATATCAGCAACCCTACCAGCAGCCATACGCTCAGCCCCAGGGCCGTCCCGGCGGACTTTCGGGCCTCTCCGAATACGAACTGAAAAAACGCCAGGAGCTCGAGGAGTATGAACGCCAGCAGAAGGCGAGGCTCTACGGCACAACCCAGCCCCAGAGTCCCCAGGGGGCACCGTTCCCCAGCGCACAATACCCCGCGGTCAATGCGCATTCCGGGCATTTCACCGCCGCAGCCCCGGCCATTGATCCCGGGGAGCTGGAGAACGCCAAAGCCGCCCTCACCCGCATCCAGGCCTTTGAGGATCAGTTCATTGATTCCATGAACGACGCCATCCGGAACGATTACTTCTACCTGGTGGAGGAGATCAAGACTATTGATGCGAAACCCCAGGCGGAGCAATACGAGCTCATGCGCCGGTATCGGGGTTTTCTCAAGGAAAAACTCTACTGGCTCAAGTGGAGCACTTACAACGACTATATCCTCCTGCACAAGTTCCGCGTGGCCCACTCCTGATTCCCCCTGTTTCCCGTGGCGATGTCCATGCTGGTTATGGAGCGGGCCAGAGGCTGGATTCATTGAAAATGTCAGTCGATGCACATGCGGAGTTCGCCTATTTTGGCGATGAGGGCGGGGTTGTCCGGGTGTATCTCGGCTGCCTGCCGGTAATATTTCAGGGCACCCTCCAGGTCCTGAAGCGCTGACTCAAGAAAACCACCGAGCTCCATGGCAATATCAAAGCGATCTTCTTCGGATTTTTCGAATTTGAGGGCTTTTTCCAGCTCCCGAATGTAATCATTGGTGGATGAATCGGCCCGATAACAAGCGGCCAGTCGTCTATGGAGGGGACTATAGTCATGGAATCTTTTCTGTGCTTTTTTGAGCACATCCATGGCTTTTTCCGTATCTGCTTCCCTCATGAAGTAATCGCAGGCCAGGGTCAAATATCCGCAGGCGATGAGGTCATCGGGTTCAGCAGCGGCGCTCTCAATGCAGAACTCGGAGAAATCCTTCCAGAACACGGGATCATCGGTAAGCCCCTCGAGAAGTGACGGCTCCAGCACCAGGGTGGGATCCATATCCAGTGCTACATAGAGAAACTCGGCGCCCTGATCCGGGTCATTTGCTTTCCCCATGAGTATGGTGGCGAGGCGATACAGATTCTGCGCAACAGGCCTGCGCATTTCTTCGGGTAGATCTTCGTTCGATCCCCCCATGTGCTCATACCGATGGAAAAACAGGTCTATGAGTTTTTTCCACTCTTGTGAACGCTCATACATGCCCGCCAGGCGCTCAAAGGCGCCTTCGTGGGTGGGATCGTGAGCCAGGATCCGGGAATACACTTCCTGAAGGACAACCGGGTCGCCGGACTGCTCCTCGGTGAAGGCGGCGATCTCCAGCAGAGACTCAAGGCGTTCCGAACTGCTCTCCGCGGGGTCTTGGGTGGCAACCAGTTCTTCTCCAGGTGTACATGCTTCATCAGTGGGAAGGGATTCTACAGCATTGGCTTGTATCTCCATGGAGTCCGTGTCCTGCCCATGGGGTTCCGCCGCCGGTGCACCGGGAGCTGCAAAATCCTCGGGTTCTACCCCTGCGGGCTCGTCCAATAATCCCGAGTACACATCACCCTGGGAAACCCCCGCGTAACAGCGTGTACAAAACTCCTGGCCAGAGAGCTCCTCTCGGGTCAGGCGGTCTTCATAGACCTCCTGAAGGGAGCCTTTTTCATTTTTTTCCCCGCATTGGCGGCAATACCAGAAGGTGCTTCTCATGGTGTTTATTCTCTTTCTTTATCAACTATGGACAAAACTTTATCACAGAACAATAAAATCGTCAGCCCATTAAACCACTCAGTGACCGGGGCGGGACCGGCGTGTATGCTCCCGTGGGGAGCGCCCGCAGGGAAAAATGATGCGGGGTGTCAAATGACTTGACACATCAGGAGTATTGGACCAAATCAAAACTTGGAATTCTCCCGGGGAGCCTCCCCCTCCCAATGACCCCACGTTCGGAGCTACAATGAAATACCCTGTCATTCTCACTTTTTTGCTGTCTCTTGTGTTCTTTGGATGTGACGATTCTCCCTCGAGCCAGAACACCAACAACCTGAACAATACGAACAACGCTAACAACAGCAACAATCTCAACAACACGAACAACGCTAACAACAGCAACAATCTCAACAACACGAACAACGTCAATAACAGCAACAATACCCAGAATCCTCCCCTCGGGTACCTGGAATTCGTTGCACTGGACATATGGGCCATGGCCCTCCCCGAGAACGAGGCGACGCTGCAGGTCTCCCTCAATGGCACGGCCATAGCCGCCGAACCTGCAGACCTGTGGCCGTCGTCACGCTACCCGTTGACGGAACCCGGCAACCTCACCATCAGTCTTGAGGCTCCCTACCACTACACCCTGGAGCTCTCTGTGAGCTTCGACCCCGCCGCTGTGCCACCTTTTCATGTCACCCACACCACTGCTCCCCTCAAGCACGGCATCAGTTCTGTTGCGGGCATGGACAGCACCACAGGATCCGAACTCCCCATGGTCACGGTGTTCGGGGGTCTTCGTCACAAGTGGTTCTCTGCCCAGGGCAGACCGGCCCGCCGGGGAAACACCCTGGAGCTCTTCATAGATGGTGAAACCTATTGGGAGAGCCTCATGGATGATATCCTCACTGCGTCAAACCGCATCCTCCTTGCCAGTTGGTGGTGGGAGTCCAACTTCGAACTGGTCCGTGATCCGGCCACCCACATCTCCCTCACTCCCACCCAACGCTGGGAAAACACCATCATGAAAAACCTGGAAGACAGCCCTGCGGTTAAACGCATTCTCGTGGGCGAGTTCTGGGGCACCCACGACATCCTCGACTGGATCACCACCGATGACGAGATCCTGGCCCACGCCGAGACCCCGGCGGACAGTTTCGAATTTATGGGTCAGGGC
>JAHJLU010000101.1 GCA_018821745.1 Myxococcota bacterium
CCTGGTGGGAGCGCAGCCCCGCCGCGGCCATGGCCTGGGTATTCATCACCACGTGGTGCTGATGGAGGAGGGTGACGCGTTCCACAAGGACATCCTCCAGACCATCGACGGAGCCCATCACCGCGGCCACTTTTTTCGCCAGTGTCCGGAGCTCATACATATCCATTCCCACAATTTTCACCACGAGAGAGGAGCGGGAACCCGAGAGCATGTGATCAATGCGGTGGGAGAGGGGTTGCCCGATCTGGATTCGCACTCCTTTGACGGCATTCAGTTTTTTTCGTATATCACGGAGCATCTGCGCCTTGGAGCGGCTGGATTTTCTCAGGCGCACCTCGATTTCCGATCCCGAGACCTCCATGGCGTGCTCGTCAAGCTCGGTCCTGCCGGTGCGGCGGGCTGTTGAGACAACCTCCGGGATGGACAGCAGGACCTGCTCGACCTGTTTTCCCAGTCGGTCCGACTCCCTGAGGCTGGTCCCCGGCAGTGCGATGGTGGTAATGTTCAGTGCCCCTTCATTCCACTCGGGGAGGAATCTTCGGGGCGTCCGAAGGGCTAGGAACGCGGCGGCTGTCAGGGGAATGAGTCCTATGACGAGCAACACCAGCGGGTGCCTGATGCTCTGCCTGAGCAATGGTCTGTACATGCGTTTCAGAAGACGAAGCAGGAACCCGTCCCCCTTGTCTGCGAATTTCCCTTTGGAGAACATAAGCGCGCTGAGGGCGGGCGTGAGGGTGAGAGAGACAAGGAGGGAGGCGGCATTGGCTGCCATATAGGCGAACCCCAGGGGGGCGATGAGCCGGCCCTCCATCCCTCCGATGAAGAACACGGGGATGAATACCAAAAGGATGAGAATATTGGCAAAAACGACAGAGTGGAGGATCTCCCCCGTGGCGATGACGATGACCTCCATGTGCCCTTTGCGAAGCTCAGGGGGAAGGAGGTTGTTCTCGCGAAGCCGGCGCCAGGCGTTCTCCACACCAATGATGGCATCGTCTATGAGGACTCCCATGGCCAGGGTGAGGCCACCGAGGGTCATGGTGTTGATCTGGGCTCCGGCGAAGTACAGCGCGAGCACTGCTATCATTACCGAGAGAGGGAGGGCTGTGAGTGATATAAAGGCCGAACGGAAATCCATCATAAAGAGCATAAGGACAAGGATCACCAGCAGCGCACCGTCTCTGAGGCTGCGGCGGACATTGCGGATGGACGTCTTGATGAAACGCGCCTGGTTGAACAGGTTGTGGATAACGGTGACCCCTCGGGGAAGCCCCTTTTGAACATCAATGAGCGTTGATTCGATTCGCTCTGTAAGTTTTATGGTGCTGGCCCCGGGTTGCTTGAGAATGGTGATGACGATTCCGGGCTTGCCGTTGACACTCCCCTCCCCCCGTTTGGCTGCCGCTCCCAGCTCCACTTTGGCGATACGCCCCACCGTAACAGGGATCCCCTCCCTCACCGCCACCACAACATCACTCACACTTTTTTTATCTGTATATTGCCCCAGAACGCGGATCATGGACTCCTGAATTCCCGCCACATGGAAACCACCGGTTCGGTTTTTTCCGCTGCTCCTGAGAGCCTCGGCGACGTCATCCATGGTGAGTTTGTAAAAAGCCAGCTCTGTTTGATCCACCCGGACCTTCCACTGGCCTCTCTCACCACCGGTAACAAAAACCTGCGCGACGCCGGGGATTTGCAGCAGTGCGCGGGCAACCTGCCGGTCAGCGATATCCCGAAGAGAGAGAGCAGAAATATCCTTTCCCACCAAACCAATGGTCATTATCTCTCCCATGATGGAAGTTTCCGGCATTATCACCGGCTGTCCGCTTCCATCGGGGAGAGAAGCGCGGGCAACCTGAAGTTTTTCAGCGACTACCCGGCGTGCGCGGCTCAGGTTCATTCCCCACTGAAAATCAACCCAAATTATGGAATATCCGTAGCTTGAGGTGGAGCGAACTCTTCTGACACGGGGCATCCCCTGGAGGGATTTTTCCAGGGGCGTTGTCACCAGCAGCTCCGTCTCCTCGGGGGCCATGCCCGGCGCCTCGGTGATGACCGTCAGGGAAGGGGCGGTGAGATTGGGGAACACGTCCACCTCCATTTCGGTGTAGGCGAAGACTCCATACACCGTCAGAAGGATTGAGATCCCGACCACCCAGATCCGGCGTCGGATACTGAGCGTCACAAGTCGTAAGAACATACCCATAGCGAATCTCCTTAGTGAACATGTGCCGAACTGGGCATCAGGGAAGTGATGTTACGATAGAGCAGCTCATGGGGGTTTGATGTCACCACCGTCTCTCCAGGCTTCAGACCCGAGAGGACTTCGACGTGTGTGTCATCTTCCATCCCCGTGCGGACCCTCCTTCGCTGATAGTGCCCCGGGGTACTCTCCACGAAGACTATCCGAAAAAATCCGTCCTGCAGCAGCGCGCCCAGGGGTACACGCACGGCCTGCCCCGAGGTGAGCGTGGTGAGGCGGGCGATCACCCGCTGTCCCGCAAAGAAGGTGCCGCCGGGGTTTTTGATGGTGAAAATGATGGTGTGGGTTCGAGTCCGGGGATCTACGCCGGGTAAGAGAGTATGGCCAGCAAGTTCTGAGGACAGGGGATGTTTTTCTCCCTGCCGGTGGGTGCGGAACCATCCGCTCAGTTTTTCTTTGATCAGGTGAAGATCCTGCTGCTGAATGCTCAGTCGAAGGAGCAACGTGGATGGATCAAGGATATGATAGAGCAGGTCACCCTGCTGTACTGTACTGCCCGCGCTGTAGTTGTTTTTTGAGATGATGCCGCCTATTGAACTCTTTATGAGCCGGTGGTTTCGTGCATCCGGGAGTCCTCTCTGAGCGTTCTGAGCGTTCCTGAGTTTTATCCAGCTGGTGCTCAACCGGGCCCTGGCGATGGACTCCCGGGCTTTGGCCTTCGCCAGAGTGGCTCTGCTCTCCACCCCCTTCTCCACCATCTCTTCGAGGCGCTTCAGCGTGTGTTGCTCGGATTTCCAAATGGTGTAATCGATCTCGGATGATCCCTTCAGTGATTCAACGGTGGCGCCATCGGCCACGGGAGCGATGGAGCCGAGGACCTGCCCGGGAGTGATCCCGGTGCCTGGCGGCAGCGGTGGGCTCGGGAGGAGCGTACCCATGTAGGGAGCTCTCACGAAGGTCTCTTTTTGGGGAGAGGCAGCAAAGATCCCCAGCGCTGTCAGGTGACGCTTCAGTGGACCCCTGGTGACCTTCTCCGTTGTAATTTGGAGGGTTTTCTGCTGGTCACCGGAGAGCACAATATCCCCGGGAGGAGAAGAAGGGGCTTTTTCATCCCCCCCATGATCATGACCATGGCTTTGTCCGGAACACCCAAAAACAAAGAAAATGAACAAGGCGGCGAATGCCTTGGATAAGTATTGACAATTCATTTGAATCGCTCCAATTCGCAAAATTTGACACTGCCCCGATAGGGGAGTCTGTTATTTTTACAGGGGAAATTTCAGGCGACGGAGCGGGGAGGACGGAAGGGTGCGACCAGGAAGCCGTTGGCAAGGATCTGGTGGGGGTAGGGGGTTTTCAGGTGAAGGCGTGTGCAGCGGCGGCGAAGAGAGTCGCTGTTTTCGACGATAAGGTAGATGTTTGGTGTGCAGGGGCAGTTGCCACTGCAGTGGTGGGTCAGGCCCTCTTTTTGGTGGTCATGGTGGTGGTGATGACCCTCGGCCTGAGCAATGGTGAAATGGTCATACTGCACATAGTGCACTATGGTATCAACAAGTTCCATCGCTCCGGGGAAGAGTTGAAAGATGACAAAAATGGCAATAACTGCCTGAAGACGCTTCATGAAACACAGTGTAGCAACAGGATGCTGTTGTGACAACGGGAAATCGGCGGGAGGTCAATTTCAGGGGAGGGGAGCGGTGGCGATCTTCTGGACAGTGGCACGGGGGAGCGTGTTCCTGAGCCGCGCCGGAATTTTCCCCTCCAGCCGACAGGCGTCTTTGGAGGCACGCTTATACCGGTCGCTGGTCTTGCAGAATCGCTCATAGTTGCTCTGGATGAAGGCGAAGTGCAGCTCGGGAGAGAGCTTCTGATCGTAAATACGATTGCGGATACAGGCCATGAGGGCCGCGGGATTTTCCGTGTAGTGCTGCGGTTTCTCCAGCATGCATGCCTTCTCCCAGGTGTCGTGGGCGGCGTCATACATGGCCAGGCGGTCGCTCCCCACTGCTTTTTCCAGTTGATGGCACTGACTCCTCGACGGGCGATCCGTGGCCGCGGTGAGGGGGGAACAGTAGCGCAGCGCGGCCATTAAGCTGGCCCAATACCGGGAGGTTTTACCGAAAATCCCCGTGCTGAGTTGTTTCTCCACGCAGAGGGTCCGTGCATCGCTGCCCCTGGACTCAGCGCAGGACTTCTCGTGGGTCGTGACCAGCCGAAAGGCCAGCTTGTGGCAGGTCACATCGGGGAGCGTCGCCTTGATCCCGCATGCCTCATCCAGAAGCTGGCTGACCAGAGCGGAAGAGGCGGCAAAATCCCCGGGGGCTGTTTTTTGCTCCAGAAGACAGGCAGCCTGGGCTTTGGGGTCAGAGAGTTTACAGGCTGCCTTCGGGGTGGTGGTCTCCTTGAGGGCAGAGGGGCTGGTTTTTGTTTTTGCGTTTGTGTCTACACTGTTTGATTCCCCGGGGGGAGCCTTGGAGGCGGGTTTTGGGGAAAAGACGCCGTTCATGACGAGGATGACCATGACCGTCGCCACGATGGCGGCCCCCGCCGCACCAAGGAGGAGTCCTTTGTGGCTGGGCTCCCTGGGATCACCCCCGGGTGGTTCCCGGTGCGAAAGCGGTGGTGGTGGAGTGGCGGTGTCGGGGTCATGATTTTTAGGGCTCAGGAGATCCCCGGTTTTTTCATCGGTTGCAGGTTCAACTGAAGGGGGAGGAACAGGAGCGGGACTTCCCCCGGAGTCTTTCTCAGCCTCTTTCAGATCCTTTTGCAGCAGCTCCATGGTGCTGTAACGATTCTCGGGCAGGAAGGCGACGCATCTGCGGACAATCTCTCTGAAGGGCTCTTCAAGGAGCTCAAGGCGAAGCCCAATGGGACTCTGGGGTGTGTCCATGGTCTCCAGGAGGTGGACCTGTGCCATGATCCGCTCAAAAAAGGGAGCCCCCGGGTTGAGCAGTCCGCGATAGAAATCTTCCCCCGTGAGGAGGCGGAAGAGGATCACTCCAAGGGAAAAAATATCGGAGCGGCCGTCCACCTGTGCCGTCTTGCCCATGAGCTGCTCTGGGGACATGTAGGAGGGTGTCCCCATCATGGACTGCGAGGTTGTGAGCTGGCGTTCGGGGTTCTTTGCGATGCCAAAATCCACCACGACGGGGATCATGGAACGGGGCGCCGCTCCCTCCTGGATGACGATGTTTGCGGGTTTCAGATCCCTGTGGACGATGCCGATGTGGTGCG
>JAHJLU010000102.1 GCA_018821745.1 Myxococcota bacterium
CAATACCCGGCGACGATTGGGATGGCCATGCCATGGGCGACAAGCTTGCTGACTCCGATGATGAAGTCTCCCGATGAAACTTTATCGAAGACGAAGAAGAGGTTGTAGTTCACGCCGAAGGAGGTGTGGGCCATGAAGGCTCCCGCCAGGATTACCACGACCATGGCGAAGAGTCCCAGGGCCAGGGTCATCACGGTGGAGGCGATGAGCCGCGGGACTATGAGATAGTCAATGGGGTCTACTCCGGTCATGCGGAGGGCGTCAACCTGCTCTGTTACAACCATGGAGCCAATCTCCGCGGCAATTCCAGCGCCAATCCGCGTGGCAAGCATCATGGCCGTAAGGATGGGGACAAAGGCGTGGATCATCCCCTTGATGAATTCAGGCCCCACCTGGCTCTGGTCTCCGGTCACCTTGTTGATCTGGAGGCACACCTGGAACACCAGCACCATGCCAAGCGCCCCCAGGGTGACGGTCACAAAGACCAGGCTGCGGTTTCCCATCTGGTACATCTGATGCAGGACCTCACCTTTGGCGCGCCCCCGAAAATGGAAAATGCCCCTGAAGCTTCTGACAGTGATGCCGGCGAGGGTAATGGCCGCGGTCACCATGCCCAGGACGAAAGCACCGATATTTGCCAGGAAGTCAGCCAGGCGTTTCATGAAGCATCCTTTCAGGAGAGGGTGTAGGTAATAATATAATCGGAAAGCACAATGCCCAGCGCCGCAGCCACGACGGAATTATTCACTGCCCTGCCCACACCCACGGCGCCGCCCTTCACCGAGATGCCGAACCAGCATGAGGTGAGGGACACGATGAACCCGAATACCGCAGCCTTCACCAGCCCATGGGTGAGATCCGCGATATGGAGATTCTGGGAGAAGGAGGTCCAGAAGGCGGCGAAGCTCACATCAGCCAGGACGGAACCGAAGAGCGCGGCGCCGGCAATCGCGACGATATCGCCCAGGATTGTCAGCAGAAAGAGCATGATAATCATGGCCAGGACGCGGGGTACGATAAGATAGTTCACGGGATCAATGGCCAGCGCCCGGAGCCCGTCAATTTGCTCTGTTATCACCATGGTGCCCAGCTCAGCAGTGTTATTGGAGCCCACACGGCCGCTGAACATGAGCCCCAGGAGGATGGGCCCCACCTCCCGGAATACAGCGTACCCGGCACCCCATCCAACGAGGCTTGTAGCACCGAATTTTTTAACGAAAACGGCGCTCTGGATGACCATAATGCCCCCGGTAAAAAACGCGGTGAGGATAATGATGGGGACGGAACGCACTCCCATTTTATACAGGTTGCGCCACAGCTCGTCACGGTCAAAGCGGGGAGGGATGAGGGCCACGAGTACCTTGAACAGCAGGTGGATTACCCCTCCCACCTCGTGGGCAATGAGGAGAAAGCTCTCTCCCAGTCTTGCAAGGAGATTCCCTGTCACAGCGGCCCCTCTTCCAGTCCCCTGATGAACTGATGGACCAGAGGGTCGCCGCAGTCGGTCAACTCGGACAGCGGGCCCTGAAAAAGAAATCGCCCCTCGTGGATGAGCATCATGTTTTTCACGAAAGTGGAGAGCCCCTCGATGTCCGACGAGATAGCCAGGACGGTGGCACCGGTTTCCTGACGGATCTTTTCCAGAAGATCATATATTTTCGATGTTGTAACTGGATCGAGGCCCGCGGTCGGCTCGTCATAGATGACCAGCGGGGCGTCGGTCATGGTGGCCCTGGCGATTCCCACTCGTTTTTTCATGCCCCCGGATAATTCTGCCGGCCACTTGTCCTCACTCCCCAGCAGGCCGACCTCCTGGAGGCGCATTAGGGAACGCTCCCTCAGGGTGTCCTGGCTGAGTTCGGGGCGAAGTCTGGCCAGTGGAAAGGCAACATTCTCCCACACACGCATAAAATCAAACAATGCGTTGTTCTGAAAGAGCATGCCGATTTTTCGGCGCACGGGTACCATAGACGGCTCGCTCAGCCCTACAATCTCTGTGCCGTCGATGATGATGGAGCCTCTGTCCGGGCGGAAGAGTCCGCACAAGGTTTTTACAAAGAGGGACTTGCCCCCTCCCGGGGGACCGATAATCCCCCAGACGGAACCGCTCTCCACGTGCAGGTCCATCCCCTGGAGGAGAGGCCGGCCCCCTATGGTGAGATGGAGGTTTGAGACATGGATCATGGCTTCCTCTCGCACCGGGTGCGAAGGCGTCGCACTGTCGGGTAATGTCGGGAACGCTTGTATTTCTTGAGGAAAGAGGCCATGGCGCTGCAGGCCAGGGATGTTTTTTGTGCGTGAATAGCGGCCATGACTGCCTTGTAGTGGGCGTCATCACGCAGCCGGGACGTTGGAAATTCTTTGGGAAGGCCCAGTAGCATGGAGAAACCTTTGCTGAAGTTTCCGTTTTCGATGTGGAGTGATGCACACAGGAGCCAGGCATCATCCATGAGCTGGGAGTTATATTCACCGAAAAACCATGAGCTGCTCCTGGCTTTGAGGAAGGTGGAGAGCAGAGAGATGGCCTCTTTTATTCGTCCAAGGCGATGGAGGACCTTGCTCCCGTCATATATGGCATCATCCCTCAGAGATGAGTTGGGGTGGGATTTGAGCAGCAAATCGAAACTGACCCAGGCAGCCTGGGCATAAGTGACGGATTTCCCGAAAAGGACAAGGTTGCCCTTTCCCTCCTCGGCTGAAAGCCGTTTCCCCAGCCTGTATAGGATATTGTCCGCGAGGTTGGTCTTCTTCAGTCTCATATATAAGGCTGAAAGCTGGTGGGAAAACTGCTCGATTCCCTTTCGCTCCAGCAGCGGGAGATACAACAACAGTGAATCTTCAGCGGCGACGGTGTCGGGATAATGAATAATAATCGGCATGAGGCAGGAGTTGTATTTGCCCCAGTGCTTGCAAAGCAGGTACAGGGCTCGCCCCCGTGTTCTCGGCGTGCTCTGTTTATCGGCAACGATTTTCCCCAGGGTGGCCCGGGCGTTTTTGTTATCGCGTATCTCAAGATAGAGGCGAGCCGCTCGCAGCAATGCCTCGCTCCGATGAATCCCCTTTTTCCCCAGGGCCTTTTTCTGATAGCCCAGGGCCGCCTTCATTTTTTCAGATTCCGTGATATAGGTATTCAGTGTGGGACGTTTTTTTTTGGTGCAACCTATTGGCAGAAGCATCAGAATCAGCAGCAGATAAAATGATGGACCTCCCATGGATTAGTCCTCAAACAGCCATTGAATCGCTTCCTCGTCGGAGTGTATAAGGGGTGAAGTCTGGGTAGGAATCACTTCGGGCGTTGGGGCCATTTCTGCGCGGGCAAAGACCAGGAGCTTGTCTTTGCCCATGGATTCCACAGAAAAATCAACGGGGACAATTACTTCTTCCCTGTTGCCGAAGGAGGAGAGTGGGATTGGAGAGGAGGAGACAGCCAGTACCATGGGGTTGAACGCTATCTGGGCCAAAATACCCCCGATGGTTGGCCGTACTACATAGATCTCACGATTGTTGAATACTTCCATGGAAGTGACAGAGGCGACATAGGGCCATTGAAGATTGGAGGCCAGCGCACCTGGAAGGAGCGGGAAGACACCGCTGTCCGCCGGAGAGATGACCGACTGACTGCTGTTTGACATGATGTACTGCTCAACGAAGGAGATGAGATCGTAGGTGTCGATGTTTTCGGGGAGATCGCGGTCAAGCCGGTGAATATCAGCGAAAGGCAGCTTGGTTACGTAATCGGGGATCTCCCCTTTCCCGAAAAACAGCGGAGTGACATCAAGCCCAAGTTTTTCTCCGAGGAACAGCGCTGAAGAAAAGACCGGATCGTAAATGGATCTCCAGCGTTGCAAGGGTATGGCATTGTTCAGTGAGCATAGAACGGTGATGCCGATACTCATCAATACATACTCTCTTCCAGCGCCCTGATGGAATCAAGAGGAGTACCCGTGAGGGTGACGCTGCGCAAAATATCACCGGGAACATCTGCCTCGCAGTCGATGAGGAGGTATTTGTCTTCAAAGGAGGAGAAGCGGATTATTTCGTCCATGTCCCTGGCGGTGAGACCAAAGAGGAGGATTCGTTTCCTGCCCGATTTCCGGGCCCTTGAGTTGAAAAGTGGGATCCCCTGGTGTTCCATTGACCCGACGAGATCAGGGGCCGCAAGGAGTGTCCACTCCTTAAGCCGGGCCATGGAAACCATCTCATTGAGATATGGTGCCGCTTTGCCACCGGCAACGACCAGCGCTCCTTCCCCGTGATAGTGGTGGTGCTTAACCATATAGAAATCACGCTGGAAATGGGTGATGTCGTTTTTGACGGCGATGATCTCCAGCTCGTTGAAATCGTGAGGCATGGTCTCCGGTTCGCCCCGAACGATGGCGACAACCGGCTGCTCAAGCTCATCCTCGTCGAGAATCACCTGATGGCCCATGAGATGATCGATAACCGTGAGGACCACAGTCTCATTAATGGTGACCTGGTAGTCTCTGGCGAAGATTGCCCGAATTTTCGAACTCACATAGGAGGCGAGCTCCAGGGCTGCAGGCGAGTCCCCGAAGAGAAACAGGTTTGGGGGATATTTTTCCGTGATTTTGGCCAGCACTTGACCGTCGGTAGCGACCCGGGGCGGGCCGTCATTGACCGGAGAGGAGGCAACAATGAGGCGGTCTGTTTTATATGCCGCAATTTGATAGAGAAGATCTTGATTAGACTCGGAAATCTCTTTGACCGAGAGAATAGAGTAGAGAGTGGCGCCCAGCTCAGAGGCCAGCTTCCTGCCCATTTCAAGTGCACGAAGACACGTGGGGATAATTCTTCCCTCGTGGGTCTCCATGTATACGAGAATATTGGCCACGTAGTTCCCTTCCTAATCGATTCCGTACTTGGATTTGATCCGCTTCTCCATCTCCCGGTATTCCACGTCCCACGTCCCGGTTCCCTCTTCCAGATTTTTGATGCGCTTGCGGACCTCTGCGTCAATGGCGTCATCGATGCTCAGGTGCTTCTGGAGAATAGGTTCAATTTTTGTACGAAGGATATAGTCTTCGGAAAAAATTTCATCGACGTTGTTGGACTGCAGGAACAATTCCACCATCTGGTTGCAGATGTAACGGATACCGTCATCACCGAACTGGAACCCCTTCTCATCGGCGATGGTTTTTTTCAGCCTTCCCAGGTTGGAATAGGGCAGTTTTGCCGACTCAAGGCGGGCTTTGGCCAGTTCCGTGATCTCGCTGTTCATCCGCACATATTCCAGTAACACTGATTCAGCGTCGAGCTGTGCTTCCTTGGGGGCATCACAGACGATGTCGCCATCTTTACAAAGTTGGGTAATAATATCTTCTGCTATATTGGGGATTTTTTCTTTGTACAGTCTCATTTTTTCCCTTTGAACAGAGGGTGTGCCTCATTACTCGGTATCTTTTTCGAGCTCTGGTACCACGGGCGGTTCCGTGATGGCATTCACGGTGTCAACTTCTGGAGCAGGTCCACTTGACACCACGGGTTTTTTCGGTTTTTTCGCAGAAGGGGGGGGGCCTAAAAGCATTGCGACTGCACGCCCCTCGCGGTTTGGTTTCTGCTCGATTTCACACTCATCACCGAGGAGCTCGATGACCTTGGCGAGGACGTCGAAACCAAAGTCCGGATGGACGATTTCCCTGCCACGAAACACAACAACTACACGGATCTTATCGCCATTAGCCAGAAATTTCCTGATATGATTCAACTTGTAATCCATATCGTGGGTGTCTGTTTTGGGCCTGAATTTGATCTCCTTCACGGTGACGTGGGAAGCATTTTGGCGCTTTTGTTTATCCTGCTTTGATTTTTCGTATTTGAACCGGCCGTAATCCATGATCTTGCATACCGGAGGAACTGCCTTGGGGCTGACTTCCACCAGGTCAAGGCCGAGGGAGATGGCCTGTTCCAGGGCATCTCGAGTGTTCATGATGCCAAGTTGCGTGCCCTCATGTCCAATAACTCGGACTTCGGGAACTCGAATTCGACGGTTGATTCTGTACTGGTCACTTTTGGTCTGCTGACCTTTCGCGATCTGTTTGATTTTACACCTCCCCGGGAGAGCGACTCTCTCCCGCTTAACAGGGTTTTCTTCCCTGCGGCCTCACTCTCCCTCCATGGGAGAGTGGCCATGATACGAAAACGCTCCCCGCGAGAGGAGCACAACAAGTGTGTCTATGCCTCGATTCAGGCCAGGGCTGTGTGACCTGAATCGTGCGCTGTGGGCCCGTCCAGCGGCAAAATTCACGGGTCACGGGTTCCCAACGGATTGCTCAGTGAGAACCGGGACCTCAACGGAAAATGCCCTAGGGACAAATGCAACAGGGCACATTTTAAACTGTAACGGTGTCGGTCACAAGTAAAATTTCCGGGTTATAGCAGGGAAATTGACCATTTTCATGGGGATAAACAAGCGAGCCCCGAATTGTGGGCGAAACCGCACGGCACAACCAACAATCAATCCTTGTGTGAATTCCCCGTATTGTCAAAATCGCAGGCATTTGGTGGGCGCGGAAAGGATTGAACTTTCGACCCCTGCCGTGTCAAGGCAGTGCTCTCCCACTGAGCTACGCGCCCTCAGGGGTAGCACTTCTTACTGCTCCTCTTTTTATGAGTCAAGAAAAAAGTACACGATTGATTGTTTTTCATGGTGATGTGGTCCTTTACTCAGGGCGGTATTGCGGTATAATTTTGCATCGACCCCCTGAACCGAAGGAGTCATCATGACCAGAACCTTTTTCCCCTTTCTCACCATCGCCGCGCTGCTTGTCTCCTGTACTCCCGGAGGCAGCACTTCAAATAATTCCAACAACGGATCCTATGCCGGATGTGTGGACACAGACAAAGACACGATCTGCGATTCTGAAGAAGGACGGAGTGAGAACCGGGACACGGACCATGACGGAATCCCCGATTACCTCGACACGGATTCCGACGGTGACGGGATTAATGATGCCACGGAGGCTGGTGACGCCGATGAGTCCACGCCCCCGGTTGACAGCGACTTTGACGGCATCCCTGACTACCTTGATACAGACTCCGATAACAACGGTGTGAGCGATCATGATGAAGGGGTACAGGATTTCGACAACGACGGAATTCCCAACTATGCCGACATCGACAACGATGGTGACGCCATAGCTGACGTCGACGAGATCGGTGGCGACGCATATCACCCGCAGAACTCTGATGACGACGCCATCCCCGATTACAACGACGTGGACTCCGATAACGACACCATCGGGGACTTTTTTGAGGGTCGCACCGACTCAGACGAGGACGGCGTTCCCAATTACCGGGATTCCGACTCTGATAATGACGGCATTCCCGACCAGTACGAGGGCTATACCTATGGTGATGCCACTGCACGTCCCATTGACTCTGACGGGGACGGGCACTTTGACTTTATGGACGCAGACTCGGACAACGACGGGCTTGCCGATGGGCAGGAGGATCTCAATCACAACGGAGTAGTGGATCCGGGGGAGTCTGACCCGCGAAAAGACGACACCGACGACGACGGCGTGAGCGACCTCATTGAGATGGCCGCAGGGACGGATCCCCAGGATGGCGCCGATAATCCCCATACACGGGGAGATTTTGTTTTCATCATGCCCTACCAGGAAGATCCGGAGCCATGGGAAGACGTCCTGAATTTTTCCACTTCCTTCCAGAAATTGGATCTGCTCTACGTTGTTGACGTTTCCGGTTCCATGTCCGAGGAGATCCTGTCCGTTAACACAGGCCTGGTGACCATGCTCAACGAGATCGCCTGCGCTCCCGGTGAGGATCCCGCCATTTCAAACTGTATCCCCGATGTGGAGACCGGGATCATGATTTTCGGTGACGGCTCCAACAGCTATCGCCTCGATAAAGCTATCGACAACAATAACCTGCTCTCTGATCCCGGGAACGACTCCCTCTCCACCCAGTACATTCTGCCCGACGACGATGAAAACGGCGGGAGTGAGGAACCTATCACTGCCCTCAGAGCAGGGATTACCGGCACCTGCTCCAGCGATCCCCAGCGTGTGGGTCGTGCATGTTTCAGGCAGGGGGCCCTCCGGCTTATGCTGCTCATCACCGACGAGGATCTCGACGAGGACTCCATGTACAACAGCTTTCAGCCCGCATACGATGACTTGGTCAACGGGGAAGTGCGTCTGATCCTCGACTTTGGCGAAGGGGCTGCATCGTCCCAGAACGCCATTTATTCGGCCCTCTCCAACGCGCAGTCCGGAGGGACCGCGCTGGTGCCTACCCTGGATCTTTCCTCCGCCAACATTCCTGCCTGCAACGCTCTGGGGGGCAATCCCTTCTATAACAACCGGGCCATACTTCAGGGCGCGGATTCCAACGCCGGCAACGCGCTCACCTGTGCGGTGCAGGCCATTGGAGCCTATCTCCCACAGGACGTGAGCTCCGTTATTCTCAACGATCCCGCAAATGTCGATGCCCTGGGCAACCCCGTTGATGTGACTGTGGACTTTATCGATTATATAGAAGTGTTTATGGCCGCCGGGGACGCACAGTGCCCCGCAGGTTACAACACTGTCGACTCAAGCGGCGACGGTCGACAGGACCGGTTTATCCAGATTCTTCCCGGGGACCCTGTCTGCTGGAAGATTCATGTGAAGCAGAACACGACCGTCCCCTTTGCCACCGAGCCACAGATGTTCATGGCCACTGTGGAGGTCTATGGTGAGGCCGGTGCGCTCCTTGATACACGGGACGTGTACTTTTTGGTGGCCCCGGTCATTGAAGGCCCCGGTGTCGTGGGCAAGTGACGCTCACTTCGAAACCCGTGCTTGATTCTTTCTTTCCATTCCACTACCTTATCCTTACAGTATAGAGAGTATTTCCTGGTGCACCGAGGTGAGACCCTCCATGGCTGACCGGTGCCACAATTCTCTCTGGAGGTGCTTCATGGACCCTATTCCGAGTGGCCATATCGATCCCAGTGTGAAAATATATTTTCAGGTGAACAGTATGGAGAATGAGCAAAAGATGATGGAGCTGCTGGAACAGTTTCACCCGGTTGACAGGACCTTCTCCAGCCTCCAACTGACCCTCGCACACCCGGAGGCGGATTTTACCTCTCTGGTGCAGGGATTGACCCCACTCATTGATAACTCCCGGGATTCCATTGTTCTGCTCTACTGCTGCGAGGGAGAGGATCATATTTTAGATCTTGGAGTGCGCATGAAAATAGAGTACTCCTGAGTATTGGAGGTGTTTCATGTCACATCTGCTCCGTCTATTGCTGGTTTCCCTTCTTCTGGTGAGTTTCTCGTGCAGCCCTGAAGGTCCTGCGAGCAGCGAGAACAACACGAACAACACAAATAACCTCAATAATGCCAACAATGTCAATAATTTCAATAACTCCAATAATCTAAATAATACAAATAACGTCAATAATCTCAATAATCTGAACAACACCAACAACACGGTGGGGCCCCAGTGCGGTACATCCGGCGGGGTTTGCGAATGGTGGCAGGAGTGCAGCGAGCAGAATGTTTGTGTTACTGCAGCCGGATACTGTGCCGATGGCAATGACTGTGGCGCTTATGAGCGCTGCCCTGCCAGCCACATGTGCGAGCGAGATGATCCTGCTTCCTGTGGTTTTACCTACCACTCTGACTTTCCTTCTCCCGTCAGTGGTGCACTCAAGATGCCGGGCACTCTGGTGCCAAGAAGCACCGAACCATTGGCCGGTGGGGAGATTGACCATGGTCCCTGGCCCTCCG
>JAHJLU010000103.1 GCA_018821745.1 Myxococcota bacterium
AGGGAAATCCATGAGGCTTCTCCAGGGGGAGCGACTCCCGGTTGTCCAGGGGACCATGGATAGGCAGGGGAGGGCGCAAATTGAGTTTGCAATCTCACTTCAAATGTGCAATGGTACTTTACAGTATTTGCCCACGAGAGCAGTGAAAAGTACTGTTCATCCGCTCCCGTCATGGGAGGCGCGAGTGTTAACTATATGTACGGCGCTTTTCACCCTATTCTGGAGTTGCCAATGACCACCACCGAAGAAACTGTCAATGCCCAATTTATTGCCCTGAGATTTTTGAAGTATTGCAGAATCACTGGCAAAAAAGCCTTTAGCAGGGAAGCGTTGCATAATTATATAGAGGCCATGGAATGGTCCTTTGATGATTTTGATGCGTTGACTGCTGCGCTGGAGAATGGAGATGATGAAGTAGTGGCGGTTTCGTCCGAAAATGCATCGGGCGATTTTATTTTAGCAAAACGAAATGGGCCTGTGTCGATCTCAACGTCTGATAACCATGAACCGGTGACGGGCGGAGCGAATCAGACCGACACTTCAAATATTCCACATGGAGAGATGGAAAATATCCAAAAAGAAAAGGGCCAGGTGTATATGAAAAAAGAAACAGGCAGCAAGCCCGCATCAACAAAAACCAGTGTCTCCCAGCGGAAAAGTGGCCGGCAGAAGTCACGTTCACAAAAATCACCTGTTTCTGCAGTGACCATCCCCGAGGGCGGTGCCTCAGAAAAATATGCGCTGCTGGCCAGGGAGATTCTCCAAAACCTACCCCGGAATATTTTCCTTGGAAGATCCAATATCTTGGCCGAGGCAGAAAAACACGGAATTGTGACCGGCAATTGGCTTACTCTGGTCAAATACCTTCAAAAGGGGACTGCGGATCTGATCGTGTCTGATAATGGATTGAGTGGAAATCGAAAAAAGTACATGATCTCCGATAGTGGTGCTCCCGGGATTTCTCATGAGAAGGTGGGATCTGATGCTCCCGTCGCCATGCCCTCCATCTCCACCGAATCCTCCGGCGGAGGTGCGACCATTCATCTCGCAGAAGGTGGAAAACCCATTGTTATCACCATTAAAATCAATATCGGCAAAGAGGACTGAACTGCTCCACTGTGCATCAGCACACCTTGGAATAGATTGAAATTTTTCCCAGTTCAACTAAGATAGCGGGGCCTCTGACATGCCGCTGATTTCGTTCGGCTGTTGGGGAAGTGCCCACTATGAACAGTTTCACGATTATCCCTATGATAACGCTGCTGGTGAATGTTTTCGCCACGTCCTATGTTATCGCCAAAAATCCTGACTCCCCTGTAAATCGGGCGTACGTATACTGGTCCATGGCTGTGAGTCTCTGGCTGTTCTGCGAAGTCTTCATGTACGGCCCCGTGTCCCTGGAAGAGGCAGTATTGCTTGGCAAAATATCCTCAATCGGGTGGCTCTCCGTGGGGTTTCTTTTTCTCAATTTCACCTATCGCCTCATAGAGAGGCCCAAAGATCTCCTCCTGTACGGTTATTCCGTTATTGTAATTGTTGTCTGCCTGATCTCCCTCTTCACCGACCTGGTCATACGTGGCGCCGCTCATTACTACTGGGGGAATAACATTATCGGCGGGGTTTTTTACATCTGGGCAGTTAACGGGTTGGTCGCCCTCCCCATCGCGCTGGCCATAGGCCTCCTCTTTGTCGATTATCGGCGGTCTTCGGAGGGGAGATTCCGGGGTCATCTGCCGGTGGCCTTCTCCGGCCTTATCATGCTGCTGTTCGGTTTTACCTCAGATGTCATCATCCCCGAGGTGTTTGGAATCCGGAATATGATCTCCCTCGCCCCGAACCTGACCGTGATTGTGAGTCTGGTCATTGTCATGGCCATCAGGCGGCTGGGTATCATGATCGATGTCGCCTACCTGGCGCAGGAGCTTCTGGCCAATGTCACCGATGGTATTCTTGTTGTTTCAGAGCGGGGGCGTGTTGCCATCGCCAATGAAGCCGCACATAAAATACTGGGCGTTGAAAATGTCAGGGGGACGCTCCTCAAAGACCTGATTGAAAAGTATCACCCCGCGGAGGTCAGGGAAGAGGTAGAAGTTTTTATAAAAGGAAATGACCTCCCTGTGACATTTTCCCAATCTCCCATCAAGCAATGGGGTGGTATTTCGGGGTTTGTTGTAATTCTCCGGGACATGTCCAAACGACTGAAGCTGGAATCCGAGATGGTAAAGCGCCAGAAGCTGGAGTCGGTGAGTGTGCTCGCCGGAGGCATTGCACATGATTTCAATAATGTACTCACCTCCTTGGCTGGCTCCATCAGTTTATCCAAGTCTATGATACCAAGGGATAATCCAGCCTATGATGTGCTCTCCCGGGCCGAAGATGCGACCCTCAACTCAAAACACCTCACGCGGCAGCTGGTCACCTTTGCCAGAGGCGGGGAGCCTGTGAAGAAGCCCATATCCGTGGTGCCGCTGGTTAAAAGCGCTGTCCATTTTGCCCTCTCGGGATCCAATGTCACCTACTCGTTCACCTTTCCCGAAAACCTGCGAGGTGTTATGGGGGATGACGGTCAACTGAGACAGGTTGTGTCCAACCTGGTGATAAACGCCATGGAAGCCATGCCTGGCGGGGGTGTTCTTGAAATCGAGGCGGCGAACCTGGAGCTGCGAAAGACCCAGCGGGATCTGCCAAAGGGTCATTATATTTTTGTCAGTTTCAAGGATCACGGGAGCGGCATAGAGGTGGAAAACCTGAACCGTATCTTTGACCCCTACTTCACAACCAAGGGGCAAGGAACCGGGTTGGGATTGTACAGTGCTTATTCCATCGTGAAGAAGCACGGCGGAATTATCAGGGTCAGCAGCGAGCCGAACCAGGGGAGCGAATTTACCATGCTCCTTCCCGCGGGGAAAAGTCCCGAGCAGATACAGCGGGTAAAGACCCTTATTCCCGCCAACCGTGGTGGCAGAGTGCTATTCATGGACGATGAAGAGTTGATCTTTCAAACCACGGGAAAGCTCCTGGAAAATTCCGGCTACTCCATGGCCTATGCTCCTGACGGAGAGCGGGCGATTACCCTCTATTTCGAGGCAATCGCCCAGGGGCGGCCATTTGACCTCCTCATCATGGATCTCACCATACAGGGGGGGATGGGCGGAGA
>JAHJLU010000104.1 GCA_018821745.1 Myxococcota bacterium
ATCAGGGAGAAGGGATCCACGCCGCCCCCTGCGTGCTGAAACTCCCCTTCGAAAGCCAGGGTCGTCCCACACAGATTTCCCTGCTTCGCAAACCCCTCCCCCTCCAGGACAATATATCCCCCAAGAGAAGACTCAAGGGTGTCAACCCGGGTAATCTGGACCTCAATCAGGTCAACGGTGAAGGGGATGGTCCGGGAGTCAACGGTGACACCTCCCTCATGGACATTCCTCAGGGTGAGCGTCCCTTCAAAATAGCCTGGCTCCACGCCGAAAACAGCAACCGGAATACCGAAGGTCCCGCCACTCCTCGTCCGTGGATCAAAACTGCTCAGGGGAAGTTCCACCTGTGACATGGTCACACCATCGGTTTCACATGTCCCAACAGCGCCATAGGGAAGAAAACAACCGGAGAGGACGGCGAGGGTTTCCCCCTCTTCAGACCCCATGAGCAGCTCACTTCCAGAGAAGGTGATGGGTGATTCGAAGTGGTACACGTTCCCCGAGGAGACAGACTCAAGGGCTGGAGTAAGGGCTGTTGACAACTGAATATTGACCGGAATTTCTTCACTTTTATAACTGTTTTGTGTTCGGCTCGAGATGGCCTCGACCCAGAATCTGGCACTGAGGGTGCCGTTTTGCATCTGCCCCCCCGCAAGGCCCTCGTAAAGATCGGGGGGAACGGAGATCTCTATGTGAGAGGCGTCAATCCACTTGGCCAGGCGACTCTCGGTCACGGTAAAGGTTGAACCCTGGGCCTGAAAAACGCCGTCAATGTTCAAAGTGAGGACGCCAAAGGATGGATCTGGAAAGGGGCCCCCTTCCACCGTAAGACGGGAGGCGGGGAGAAGGGTGAGGGGATACCCCCCCGTGACGCTGATAATCCCCCATTCATTAATCTCGGAAGGAGAATCCTTTTTTTCGGTGCAGGAAAAACTGGAAAAAAGAATCATCAGGACCGTAAGTTTGGCAATCGCTGATTGAAACATGGGACAGACCTTTTCTCGGATTACTGGACAGACAGGGGCGTAAAAGCGCTGATACCAGTTGATTCCAGTACAGTATAGTGGTAATTGGCGGGGACATTTTCCACAGTGTAGGTGGTTCTGTTTTTATTGGGCCAGAAAATTTCCAGTTTGTCGATCACGCATGCTTCCCCGAGCCCGACGGTGATCTCAAAAGGATGCTGGATGGAATTATGTCCGTATCCCGATTGGATTTCACGGGTCTGGGTCATATCCCCTGTGGTGATCTTTATGACCGCACCGATGGCGAGGGTGTTGGACCCGCCAAACGCGCCAGTACCCGCCAGGGAAAGGGTGACACGGTTTTGTGAAGAAGCGCCGTCGTTTCGGAAGAGTCGAACCCTGGGTTCGTCAAAAATACAATCGGCGTCAGCCGTGGTGCAGCGCATGCGAGAGAAGCCAACCAGAAGATCGTAGTCCCCGTCACCATCGTAATCGAGGTAGGTGAGACCCGCAGCACGGGGTGCATACACACCAAGCTCCTCGGCGCTCTCCTCGAAGGTTCCGTCCGCGAGCTGGCGGAAAATCCGGAGCTTGGTCCCCGGGTAATCCGTATCCCCAACGATAATATCCAGATACCCGTCGTTATCGATATCCACCGCCATGGCAAAGATGTCGCCCTGGTTCCAGTCCACGGACTCATGGACCCGGTCAAGCCCGATATCAGCGAGATCGGGCCTCGTGAAAGTGGTCGCCTGCTCGCCATTGTTAAGGAGGAGCTGGGAGAAATCGGAGCTTTGGCCAATGTGCCAGTGGGTGATGTCGGCGTGATAGACATCCATGAAGCCGTCGTTGTTGATGTCGGCGCACACGGATGTCCCCGTGTTCCCGGCGTTGCGCCACGGCTGATCATCAAATCCCACGTTCCAGTTGTCGGAGGTGCAATTGATAAGCTGCGTCCCCGGAGGAACGTCATCACACTCGGTGCCGCCACCCAGAACACAGTGACAGACATAGAACTGGTTGTCGGACCAGTCCAAGTTGTCATCGGCGGCAATCCCGGAGGTCATGGTGTGGTTTTCAAACCCGGTCCCGTCGGTGGAGAGCCACAGCATATTGTAGGCACGCCCGTAGTTTGAGGAGATAAGGTCGGTCCAACCGTCACCGTTGACATCACAGGCGGTCACACCCCAGGTGGCTTTATGATTGATTCCGTCGACTTCCCCTCCGTTATAGGTGGTGAGACCCATGGCGTCGGTAACATCCCGATAGACACCGGCAATGTTGGCGTTTCTGTAGAGCCTGTCCTGTTGGGGTCCGATACCGTAGCTGGAATAGAAGTACCCCAGAAAGATATCCAGTTGGCTGTCACGATCGTAGTCCAGAAGTGAGCCCGAGACATTGCTGTATCGGCTGATATCATTGAAGGGCTCCTCCCCTCCCTGTGGAGAAAACTGACCCTGCCCGTCACCGAGGAGGACCGTTGTGCGATCCACAATCTCCGGCTGGGTGGTTTCACCGTAGACCCCCGATAGAAGGTCTACGTGCCCGTCATTATTAAAGTCTCCAGCTACCGCCCAGCTGGCGCCGCGCCCTCTGTCTCCCGAATCGGGGATAATGTCGTAGCCCGACGCCTCCGTAAAATCAACAAAACGACGGCGTTCAGGATCCTGGGGATCTGCTTCATTCATGAGAATGTGTTTCCCGCGCAGATACTCTTCGGTACCCTCGGCGTCCCGCAGGCCCCCGTTCCCGGAATGGACGATGATGTCCGGGTAGCCGTCACCGTTGAGATCCACCGCACCCAGATGATTTCCCAGCAGGTGGGCTCCATCAACCCCGATCCCCACCTCATCACTGACGTCGGTAAAGGAAATATCCGCGGAGGGGGCGCTCTGGCACCGCATCTCGGGTAATGGCGTTGTGTTATTGGAATTGTTTACGTTATTTGTATTATTGTTGCTGGAGGAGTCATCATCGCATCCAACCTGTAAACCAGCCGCAACAGCAAGAATAAAAACCATTTTTTTCCACATGATAGCCGACCTTTCATGGTAAAGTACCAAGGACCCAAGTACCATAGTATGTATCAATTTCTTGGGTTTATCCACCCTATATCGTTTTCTGTTGCACTTTGAGCCATACTCATTACATTTCAATCCCATGTCCTTTGCCCTATGGTTTCTCTTCACATCAACCCTCTTCACCCCCGTCACCCACTGTGATCGGGCACGCATTTCCAACTGGTTTGTGGAGAAAACCATCCCCCAGCTCAATCACGAACTGACCAGACTCAAGAGCCTGCCTTTGGAACAGCGCGTGGAGATTTGGAGCAAGCGGTTTTTGTCAACTCCCTACGGCATCGACCCCGCGGGAGAGGAATCAGGGGTTGACCCCGATCCCCTCTTCAATGTCTGCGCTGTAGATTGTGAGACCTATGTGGAGCAGGTCCTTGCTCTGGCCTTTTCCAGCAACATGCCTCAGTTATGGCGATGGCTGGAGCTCATGCGGTACGAGAAGGGGATCCGATCCTTCGAGAACCGCTTTTACACCATGGCCCTCCAGTGGATTCCCGGCAATCTGCGCCTTGGATACCTCACTTCAGCCCACGCCCGTATCGGTGGCAAACCCGTGTTGATGATCAAGGACATCGACCCCAATTTTCCATGGGCCCGACCCTTTCTAAGACGCTTCAGACAAATGGGAAAACGATCTCCCCGGGGAAAAGCCTCCCTGGAATATCTCCCCCTCAAGACCCTCATCGAGCGATACAAGCGGATACCCATCCCCTCGGTGGGTCTCGTGGTGGGTGCACGGCAGATCAGAAATCCATTCCTTATCACCCACATGGGGTTTATCCTGAAAAACAACGAGGGGAAACTGATCTGGAGACACGCTTCGGGCACCGCCCACCGTCGCAAAGTGGAGGATAGGCTGCTCATTGCATACCTCAAGGAGACAGACAGCTATTTTAAAAAGCACAGAAGAAGACATGTCAAGGGTTTGATTATTTATACAATTTCTGAACCAAAGCCCCCGGAAACCCTAGTAAAATGATTGCTCTGTTTCTCCTGACCCTGGTCCTTGGCACCGCTTCTGCAGAGGAAAAGCAGGCTCAGGTTCTCGCCCAAAAAAAGGGGCTCACCACCCGGACCCTGTGTTCACTGCTGGAACAGACCCCCTATGTAAAAGGTGCCTCGGTCCGCAAATACCTGACTGCTTTTCTGGGCCGATCCCGAAAGCGCTGCCCACTCTTTCTCGGGAGGATCCTAAAGCACCATCCCGATCCCGGCTTTCATACCCTGTGCAAAACAAAACCGCTGAAAAACATCCATCTGTATCAAGGAAAAACGGCTATCCCCCTGGGGAAAAAAAACTATGGTTTTTTTGACCTGCTCCATTTTGTCAACGCACAGGAGACTCCCGTTACCCTTCGCTTTGGCTTCTCCTCCGCGAGAAAGGGGAGGACGTTGACGCTCTATCTCACCTATGACGGGACCGCCACCCTGGGGAGTGACTCTTTTACCCTGAATAAAAAAATGGTGTCCCTTGAAATTCCTCTGAAAAAAGGGGAAAATCAAATAGCCCTGGAACTGAGCAGCCCCAAGGGACCCCTGATCCTCTTCGCTAAAAATGATCCTTATATAAAGGCGCGTCCACCCGGAGCCAGTTCCACCCCCTCATATTCCCGGGTGAAACTCACGACCCTCGGGGAGAAAGAGGCACCCCTTGATTGTTCCACCCTGCGGAGCGAAGATCCCATGGGGGGCGCCGAGGACCTGGCGAGCAAAGGCATCAACCCCCGCAGTTTATTGAACTCCTTGAAAAAAAAGAAGGGGTACACCCCTTTCCGTGACGCCCTCATCATGGGGAAGTTTGCACGCCAAAGACAATTTTTCCGCAGTGCCTCTGCCGCTTTCACCACGGCTCACCAACTCAAAGTGACCGCCCTGGAGCCACAAATCAATCTGGGGGAGATAGAAATTGCCATGGGCCTCCCCCTCACGGCCCTCAAGCGCGCAGAGCGGCTCATAGCAACCTACGGAGAGACTTCCGCCCTGTTGGAACTCATTTTGGCTGCTCGTGGAAAGAGGGGCTTGCGTCAACTTCAGACCCTCAAGGCACTGTCGGGACAGAACCCCTTTTTTACTCCCCACCTGAGCCTGTGGGCCATGGAGTCCATACGGCAGGGAGATATCACCGGAGGCGTTTCCCGGCTGCTTGAGGCATTCGACCTTGGCAGTATGCAGAGTCTCTCCATCCTCTCTTCCTATCTGCCGAAAATTCCCAGGGTGCGCATGGCCCTGGCCAACGTGATCCCTTCCCTGCGCAGGTACCTTTTTCGGGCAGCGCTCACACACAAGGGCAAGTGCATCACCCGGGAGTGCCGGCTCTTTGCAAAACTGCGATCCCGGCACATGAGGGATCTCTCATCCCTTCCCCGTGAGAAAAATTCGAAAAACAGCGTTTTATCAGACACAAAGATTTACTACTTCGACAAAAAAGGGGGGACCCGATTTACACGACAGGTGTTCATTATGGTCTCGGATCCCCGGAAACTGGGCCAAAACCATTCATTCAGCCTTCGCCACTCGCCTGCCACCGAGACCATGTACCTCGAGAAGAGCACCATCCACCATAAAAACCGGACCATCTCCGTCGACAGCGCCATCACAAGCTTCTCGGAAGTTCAGGACCCCAGGGCGCGCATGTATTACGATCTCATGGAGACTCGCCTCTCCTTTCCACCCCTCCAGCGAGGGGATATCGTGGAGATCGTCTATTCCATCGAGTCCCTGCCGAAGGGCCCGCGAGATGGTAAATTCAATGGCACCATTATACAATTGCAAGAATTCATCCCCATTATCAGCGGGGATCTTCACCTCTACCATTCCCCACAGACCGCCTTCGCCCATGCCCCCACCAGATCCCGGGGGGTCACCGTGGGCACCGATAAATTCAAGGGTCTCAATCATATCTCCTATCATATTGCAAATCTTCCGGCGGTAACTGTTGAACCAGCCATGCCCGGCTGGGGAGAGACGCTCCTGGCTGTCATCACGGGGCCCGGACTCACATGGAGGGAGATAGGACGGAGATACGCATCCTTTATCTCCCCCCAGTACGTGCTCACACCAGCCATCTCGGCGCTCAGCCGCAAGCTGCTCAAGGGGATCTCCTCCCGGGAGGAGAAAATTGCCACCATTCACAGTTATGTCCTGAAGACCTATCGGTACGTGGCCCTCATGTTCGGGCGACACAGTTACCTTCCCTACCGCACCGATGAAATCATCTCCCGGCGCTTCGGCGATTGCAAAGACATGACCCTGCTCATGATCCTTTTGCTGAAAGCGGCAGGCATAGAAGCCTGGCCCAGCGCAGTCAGGACGCGATTCCTGGGGAACATCCCCACATCCATAGCGTCCCTTGCGCTCTTTGATCACTCCATCGTTTACCTTCCCAGGGAAAAACGGTGGCTCGACACCACCACAAAGGAGGTGCGATATCCTCTGGTGCCGCCCTACATTCAGGGAAGACCCGCGCTGGTGATCTCGCCCCGGGGGGGGATCCTCACTACCACCTCAGCATCCGGGTACCGGGACAACAACGAGGGGTCCGTCACCCGTCTGGTCCTTGATGCCAAAGGTGGTGTCCGGGTAACGGAAAAAGTGACCGTGAGGGGGGCCGGAGAAATTTCCTGGCGACTGCACCTCTCCCTGGGCCGGGGAGCGACCAAGTGGGACTACCGTTACGCCAAAAAGGGAAAGACTGTCCTGTCTCACACGAATCTGCGATCCCTGAAATCCCCTCTCACCATATCCTCCACATTTCAACTGAAGAATCTCTTCACCCCGCGTCAAGGAAAACTCGTGGGGACGTTGCCCTTTTACGAAGGGGATTTTATCCGGCGCCTGGCCCCCTTCACCCTAAGGAATCAGGACTTACTTATTGATTTTCCAGGTAAATACACTAGAAATCTCATTATAGATCTACCCCGGGGCACCTGCGTGAAAACCAGCCCCGCCGACACCCTGATCAAAACACCACATCTCTATTTTTCCCAAAAAATACAAATCAAAAAAAGGTCCCTTCACCTGCACCGAACCTTTATCCTCTATTCTTCCCGCATCGGGCACGGATCCTATGCTTCCTTCAAAAAGACGGTTGGGGCGATCCATTCTGCCATCTTTTCCCCTTTTCAGTTCGGGCGCTGTAAACAGTGACATATTTTTGCCAAAGGCCGGTTATGCTCTATAATCCGTAGGGAAATATCCCCGCTCTGTGGTATGTACCCTGAGCCGTAATTCAGCGCGAGCACTTCCCAAATGGGGAATCAGAGAGAACGAGTCAATGAAATTTTTATTGTTTTTGATTTTTTTCATGCTGGTCACGCCCATGTCTGCCATGGCCTTTGATCCGTGGAGTGAACCCATGGGTGCCCGCGGTCTGGCCCTGGGGGGCGCAGTCATCGCCACAGGAACCGGCTCCGACGCCATGACCACCAATCCGGCCTCCATGAGCCTTATAAAAAGCTACATCTGGGAGAGTTACTACCGGTATAACTCCGTTGACAAGGGTCACGTAGCCCAGACGGCCCTTGTGGATTCCTTTAAAAATCCACGCTTTGCCGCGGGCGCCTACTACGCCATCTCCATGGCGGAGCCCACGGCCTTTTATAACGGCTCCAACCTCACCCGTGACGAAACATACATGAAGGGGGGCCTGGCTCTCTCCATTCTCGTATGGGACAACATCGCCATAGGCGTTAACGGATACTACTATGATTACAGCCCCGAAGATCTGCCGGGAAAATCCGGGTTTTCCATGGATGTTGGCATGGTGGCCCGCATTGGCAAGCTCTTCACGGTGGGAGCGGTCGCCTACGACCTCATCACAGACCACGATGACGCCTACCCATGGAGTTTTGGAGCAGGGGCGGCTATCTTCCTCATGAAAATGTTCACCCTCGAGGCTGATATTGTGATGGAAGGCTCAAAACCCTGGTACAAAGGAGGAGGCGAGATCCTCCTGGGGGAAGGCCTTATCCTGCGTGGCGGCTACGGTCGGCGGGAATCGAAGGGGATCCAGTATTTTGGTGCCGGAGTGGGGTACATCACTAAAAAATCCTCTATTGAATTCTCCATCATGCAGAATGTCGAAGGGTCGAAGAACACTTTCGTGGGAGTCGACCTCAGATTTTTCCTCAGATAGGCCCACCATGGATTCCACAACACCCTTTATCGCCATTGAAGGTATCGACGGGGCCGGAACAACCACCCTCATGCACAACCTCCGGGAGCTGCTCGAAGAGAGGGGTCACAGCGTCCACACCACATCGGAGCCTTCCCGGGGTGAGATTGGCCTCTTCATCCGGAAACTGCTCTCACCCGACTATCCCCTTGAACCGGACTCCACAACGCTGGCGCTGCTGTTTGCCGCCGATCGGAGGCTTCACCTGCTCACCGAGATCAGGCCCGCCCTGGCCAAGGGCTCGGTCGTCCTCAGCGACAGGTACATCCTCTCTTCCCTGGCCTATCAATCCATCGGGGAAGATCCCCTCTGGGTCAAGACTCTCAACCAGAGGGTCTCCCTGCCCCACCTGCTGATCTATGTCGATATTGAGCCCGACGTGGCCATGGCACGTATTACCGCTCGCGGCAAAGCGCTGGAACGTCTTGAAACACTGGAATTCCAAAAAATGGTCCGTCAGAACTATGTGAACATGCTGGCCTCATGGGAAGGACCGTCCGTTGCCCTCAGCGGAGAAGACCCGCCGGATGTTCTGGCTCAAAAGGCGCTCAGCCATTGTCTGGACCTTCTGCCCTGAGCCATCTGTACCACTCCCCGAGGGGCCTACTCTCACAAATATCCTGTCCATAACAGTCACTCCCAATTGTCCTCTCATCATCATTGAGGAAATTTTTCTTTTTTTTCGAGTGGTTAAAAAAAATATTCAAAAAACCGATAAAAAAAACCACAACACCGGAATAGGAGCCCTGTGCCAAACGTTGTAAAGGCAGGTTCTCATGATTTGGTTCTCTTCATGGTGCTCCCTGGGTAATGGTGCTCCGGGATGTATTTCTCTTCATGTATTGAGCCCCGGGGCATGTGCCCCGGGGCGTCTTTACCCAAAGCGAGCCAGGAACCTCTAATTTCGACGTTTCATGACCCCAATCGGGGCGTTTTTTGTCCTCCTTTTTTCATGGTAACCTGTCTTTGACAGGCCGATTCATCCCTTTCCCAAAAGCCCCTGCGGAATGGTCCGCAGGGGTTTTTTTTTGCCCAATTTTCAGAAGAGGGGGAGCTGGGACTCCCCAGACTCCGTGGACTCTTCTTGAGCCTCTATTCCCTCTGCAAGAAGCCTGTTGAACTGGGCTTCCGTGAGAATTTGAATCCCCAGATCCCGCGCCTTGCGCTCTTTTGACCCTGCTTTTTCTCCGCAGACAAGAAAATCCAGAGTCTTCGACACGGAAGTAGTCACACTCCCGCCTGCCTCCTCAATCAGCCTGTGGATCTCCTCACGGGGTCTCGAAAGAGTCCCGGTGACGCATAATTTTTGTCCCGCAAGACTGCCCCCCGTGGCAACCATCATGGATTTAGGTGCAAGGACCCTGCGGAGGACTGACAACTCGTCGCGGACCACGGGGTCCAGCAACCAATCCACCACATCCGAGGCCAGCACCTCCCCGATCCCTTTTATCTCCAGCAGGGCCAGCCTGTGTTCCTGAGCAGTTTCATCGGTCACAGCCATAAGCCCCCCCATGTCACCAAAATATTCAGCGATCAACCGGGCTGTTGACTTGCCCACTCCCGGTATTCCCAGAGCGCCGAGCACCCTGGGAAATGGATTGCTGACACTGGCCCGGATTGAATCAAGGACCTTGCGGGCCAGCTTGGGCCCTACCCGCTCCAGGGCACACAGATCATCAAAGGTGAGAGAATAGAGATCCGAGGGCCGCCCCACCAGACCGGTGTGGACCAACTGGCTCACCAGTTTTTCCCCCAGGGCATCCATGTTCATATTTTCCCTTTTGACAAAGTGGATAAGCTCCTGCTCTTTTCGAGCCGGACACCTCGTGTTGGTGCACCGGAGCACTTTCTCAAGGATACCCCCTTCGTCAGCGGCCTCTTTCACTCCCAATTTTCTCCGGATCAGAGGGGTCTGGCATTCGGGACAGTTGGTTGGAGGGACAATCGGGCGGGAATCTTCGCCCCGGTTCACCACACTGACCACCTGGGGAATAATCTCAGCCGCCTTCTCCACCATGACCAGATCCCCCAGCATCAGTCCCATTTTTTCAATGTACTCAAAATTATGCAGAGAAGCCCTGGAGACCCTTGAACCGTCCAGGAGCACTGGTTCCAGTATGGCGACCGGTGTCACGGCTCCGGTTCTTCCCACCTGCAGCTCCACATCAACAAGGGTGGTGGACAGGCGATCTGCTGCAAATTTAAACGCGAAGCCCCATTTGGGATCCTTCACGTTGGTGCCCAGTTTGGCCCGCTGCGCGAGACTGTTCACCTTGAAGACCAGCCCGTCAACAGGGTAGGGCAGTTCATTGCGTCGCCTCTCCCAGTCATGGAGCAGCGCCTCAATGATTGGCTGGCAGTCACCGCCCGTGTCTATAACCACGGGGTGGGCCTCAAGCATGAAACCCATGGCCTCCATCGCCGAGAGGACATTGACATGAAAAGGATATTCTTCATGGGTTGTAAGAATATCATAGACAAAACAACTCAGATTCCGCTCGGCCACCTCCCTGGGATCCTTGAGGTGGAGAGCACCTCCGGCGGCGTTGCGGGGGTTCATGAAGAGTAGCTCCCCCGCGACCTCACGCTGGGTGTTGAGCCGCTCGAAGTTCTCGAAGGTCAAGTAGATCTCGCCACGAACCACCAGGCGGGGTGGAAAGGGAGCCGCCAAAAGAGAGGGAACATCCCGGATGGTGCGCACGTTGGCGGTGATATCATCCCCCACCTGTCCGTCCCCCCGAGTGACTGCCCTCACAAAGACCCCTTCCTCATAGAGCAGTTCGATGGAAATCCCGTCATACTTGGGCTCCACCACCAGCTCCACCTTCTCGGCCACAGCTTCGGTCGCGCCATCGGGGGCAGGGTCTGGGGCCAGTCCCCTGGTTATGCGCTGGATAAATTTATTGATATCATTAATATCATAGGTGTTTGACAGTGAAAGCAGGGGGATTTCATGGGCCACCTTGACAAAACTTTCCCCTTCGGAACGGACCGTCCCCACCCGCTGAGTGGGAGAGTAGGGAGCCACAAGGTGGGGATATTCTGCCTCCATCTGTTCCAGCTTTTTCAACAACTGGTCATAGGCCTGATCGGATATTTCGGGGGCAAACTCCCCGTAATAGAGCCGGTTGTGTCGCTCAATCTCCCGGCAGAGCTCAAGGTGGGCAGTTTTCAAGGAGTTTTCCGTGGTCATTTTATTTACCTGCTTCCCAAAATTTTGGACAGAATTCGCTCTAACAGGGGGTCCCCATCCTGGAAATAATCATCCAGCGCGGGGATTATCAACTCATGGGGCTTCACGCCGCCTGTTTCCCCGAACATGGTGACAAAACGCTTGTGGGATACAGTGAGCACCAGTTTACTGTGGGGAAGAACAACGCGGAGCATATCCCCGAAATGATTGGCCAGCCCTCCGGTCTCCTCACCGAGGATCCTGCCATCGGTAAAATTTCTGAAGGCGGCGGCGAACATGACCCCCGAGGAAAACGTGTGGCTCCCCGTCAGAAGATACATTTGCGCAATTCCTTTTTTTAGCCGCATTTTTTTCAAGGGACCCAGATACGAAAAAGCATGATACATCTCTCCCGCGGGGGTCGCGACCAACCCGGGGAGTGATCGGTAGCGCTGTTTCGTCAGGGCGCTGACCTTTATGTCCACCTTGAGATTCTGGACAAAATTCCCCGTAAAGAACCGGGACAGCAGCAGATCTCCCAGCCGTGAATCTCCCCCGGTGTTCCATCGAAGATCAAGAATGACAATCTCCGATCGCCGCCGCGCGATGGCCGCCATGGATCTGTCAAGAAACGCCAGAAACTCGGGTTTTCCGGAGAAGGTGTTGATCTGGAGGCGGGCGATCCGTCCCTTTCGATGGAAGGTACAGCCAAGGGGATTCATTGCTCCCCCGAGCATACGGCCACCCCGCATGGTGTTCTCAACACCCTGAGCAAGCACCCGGTGGGTCGAGTTTCCACGCGAGAGGGTGATCCTGAAAGGGCCCTTCTCGGTGGTGATCAGGTAAAACAATCCGGCAAAGGCATTTTCCAGCAACACCTCACCATATTCCCTGCGCTCATAGGAAATGGTGCTCATCATGCGGGCGACAAGGGATGCCGTGGGAACACCGTTAATGGAGAGGATCACGTCGCGGGGCTTTAGTTTGGGACAGAGCGAGGAGTGAACGGTAAGTTTTCCGCCCCAAAGCAGTGAGGAGAAGGGAAGAAAGGAGACTTTTCTCTGTCTCACCATGGACCTCAAGAGCGCCACGGGGGGCAACAGGGCTGTGTGCGCATCCTTGAGGGATGCTACCAGGGGCGCAACCACCTGCCAAAACCGGATTATATCTTTATCGGATGCCAGGAGGCCCTGGGCATTCCGCAGCATCGACACAAACTCTTTTCTCGGGATATGGGTGAAGGGCGCCGGATGATTTGCCTCAATGGTATCCAGAAGAAATTTCAGATCACCCTGGGCCCCGAGGGGAGGAGTCTTCTGGAGAACAGGCGTTTTTTTTCCCTGACCCTGCTGTGGTACATCTTCGGCTTTTCTACAGCACAAAAGCACTGGTATTATGAGAAAAAAAGCCAGTTTTTTAGTCACGCAGTCTCACCTTCAGAGTATGGGGCATTGAAACAACCCCCGAGTCTACCACAAGTTTTGCCTCCCCGTAGCCCCCAAAAGGGCCCCGGTGAGGCTGCGGATTTTGCGGTAGCATCCAGAGGGAAAAGGACCTATGCTTTTTCCCATGATCCGGGTGATCCATCACAACAGCCCCAGGGCTCTGGCAGAAAAACTCGCCGAAAATATTTCCACGGGCTCACCGATCTTTTCTTCCCCCTCTGTTTTAGTCCCCAATCCCGGCACGGGACAGTGGATAAAAATGGAGATCTCTTCCATCCTGGGCAACCTCCCGGGTCTGAGCGTGTCGACCTTTGAAGTCGCGTTGGGGCTCTGGATCAAGAATCCGCAGACGCGGCTGCTCACCAGAAGTTCCCTCGGTATTCTCCTGGGCGCCAACCTTCCCATCATCCTGGATCGTGAACCCCTCCTGTTCGCCCCCGTCACCGCCTGGCTGTTCGGCGAAAAACGGGAGTATCAGAAGAGTCATCGGGGCGAGGCGCGAATGGGGCAACTGGTGTCTGAGCTCTCCACTATTTTCTGGGAATATGTCTCGGACCGATGGGAGATGCTCCTGGCATGGAAATCGGGGAAAACCTTCCTGAATCCCGATGAATCACCCTTCCTGATAGAGACGGAGGCCTGGCAAAAGACCCTCTTTCACCGCCTGTTTGGCCACAATGGCATCAGAGATTCCCTTGCCATCAAAGGGAATCGATGGATTCTCCCTTTGGAGTTTCCCTCCCTCCCTATGGAGGACCGCCCCTCGGGGCAGCATATTCATTTCTTTGCCATGGCAGGGTTTCCCCGTTCCTGGCATCATCTTATTGCCTCCCTCTCCGAGACCAACTCCTGTACTGTCTACTATCTCAACCCCTCCCGGGAGTATTGGGAAGACTCCACCCGCAGGAAAAGTCAAATTGAGGAGAGCGACGAAAACAATCTCCTCTCCCTCTGGGGGAGAACCGGCGCCACAGACCTCTCCTTTTTAAGCGCCCTCTCCGAATATAACGATGAGATGTATTTTGAGCCCCACGACAGCCAGACGCTGCTGTCCAGGCTTCAGGACAATATCCTCCAAAACCGGCAGCCTGCCGACGACCCTGACCGGGAAGCCCCTGCTCAGACCGATACTTCTCTAAAAATAATCGCGGCCCCTTCCCTGGAGCGGGAATGTGAAATTCTCACCAATGAGATCTGGGACATCATCCGCTCCGATGATTCCCTGAAATTTAACGATATTGCTATTATCATCGCAGATCACTCCAGGCTCGAATCCTATGAGACGACACTGGGTTCTCACCTGGAGCGAGCGAGCATCCCTTTTCAGAACAACCCGGACAAGGGCGCCCAGACACAGCGTCTTTTAACAGTCCTCGAGAATCTTCTGGAGCTGCCCGTATCTTCCCTGGATCGGAAGATCATGCTTGCATTACTGGATAACCCCCTCACGGGAGGGGCCTTTCATGAGAACCGGGATCGATGGCTGGCTCTGGTGGATGCGTTGGCTATTTTCAGCGAAGGGGAACCGGGGAAAACCGGTCGAAAAATTCACTCCTGGGATCACGGCATCGCCCGGCTGGTCCGTGGAGCCCTTGCTCCTCCCGATGGGTCTGCGCTCCGGAACCTTCCCGGGGAAATCCCCTGGGGCTTTCCACCCGTGGAAAACGTCACCCCCGAAGAGGTCGCCCCGGTTATCACCCGAATCCGTTCCTTTTACGATGACGCCCGCTACATCCGGCAGTCAAGACTCAGCCTTGCACGCTGGACTCGTTTGATTTCCCAATACTTTTCATCATACATCCGGCTCTCTTCGCCGGCACACAAGCGCATCTTCCAGAAGGTCACCTCTATGCTTGGCAATTTGGAGCGGGAAGTGGAGGCCCTCTCCCTGACCCCCTCCACCATGGGTTTCGAGATTCCCAGGATCCTTGTCCAGTCAAGGCTCTCCTCCTTAAAATCCGCCACCTACGGTTATGGTGCGAGGGGCGTTTCCATCTCCACCTTCCCCGCACTGCGCCCCATCCCCTTCCCCTGGGTCTTTGTGGTGGGTCTCTCCGACGGAGTCTTCCCCCGTCGTGACAACTGTTCCATCCTCGATCTCACACCACACACCAGAGAGCCCGGTGAACTTTCCCAGTCGGACCATGATCAATATTGTTTCCTGGAAACCCTCTCCCACACAAAAAACGGGCTGCGGCTCTCCTATGTGGCCAAGGAAGCCGCCACCGGTCGGGAATTGGACCCTTCAGGACTGCTTCTGACCCTGGCCCGGGAAATATCTCGCCTGACCGGGGCTTCCCTGACCGGGGCTCGCTCCCAAGGGGAGAGTCTCTGGACCAATTTGCAAAAAATCAATATTTTTCATATTCATCCCGATCAGCGACATCACCCGGGCTACTTCTCTCCCAGTGGATTTGCACCTTCCTGGTCCGAGAAAGTCTACATGGAGTATCTCGCCTCCCAGGGTGAATTTCCTGCTGAGAAGAGAGCCCCTCCTGTAAAAAGCCCGACGCCGGCTCCCCGGGAATCTCGCACCCTCAGTCTGTGGGCGCTCAGACGCTACTGCAGCAACCCCATGCAGGGGAGTCTGCTTGTTTCCCTCGGAATATCCGAAGAGAATCTTCAGATCCCCCGTTTTCAGGAGAACGATGCCTTCCTCATGAGTCGCAGGCAGCGGAAGCTGTTTCTTCGAGAGTCTCTTTATGAGCACTTTTCGCAGAAAAATCCCATGGACCTTGAGGCGCTGTTCCACCACAATATCGCGCAAGGGGTAGCCACAGGTTCCTACCCGGCCGACTTTTTTTCAGGCCCTGCCCTCAAAGAAGATCTGGCACTCCTCAAGAGCTACGAGAACCAATTTAAGGAAATCATCCCCTCTTCCAGACTCTCGTTGTGGGCCCTCTCAAGGCGCCGGTCATCACTCGAGCAACTCATCACTCCCCCGCAGATCGGGGAATCCCTTTTGACGGGCTCTTTATGGCCTGTTGTAGTTGAAAATTCATTGGTTATTCATATGCCACTGGGGACAGACATTCTCCTGACACAGTGGCTGAACGGGTACCTGGCAGGAATGGTTGCCATCTGGCTGGGCATATTGACAGAGCCCCACTTTACCGTCGCACTGGTCATGGAAAAATCCTTAAAAAAGAAGAGGTTCGTTTCACCGGGACCCGAGACTGCAGGGGAGTGGCTGCGTCATCTTATCGGCTCCCTTGAGGATGCGGATAATCAGTACAATCTCCCCATGAACCGGATACTGGAGGGGATTTTCCTCAGTGAGGAGGAAGAATCCCTCACCAGGCGCCTCTCCCAGCCCGCTTTTTTTGAACCCTATGATAACAGAACACCCCTCGAGTGGGCTTCACAAATACCGATCCATCCCCACCCAATCCAGCGCGCCCTTTACCTCTTTTCCGGGTCCGGGTTCTCCTTTTTTAAGGATTTCATGGAGGAGCAATGAATCATCCACCCCGGGCACCCTTGATACACGAGGACTATTTTTCCCGATCACTCCACGATCATTACGCCATCGAGGCCTCTGCCGGGACGGGAAAAACCTACACCATCATGAAGATGGTGGTGGACTTGATCCTCCGGGGTGTTCCACTGGAAAATATCCTCCTGGTGACTTTCACGGAGAAGGCAACGGCGGAGCTCAAGAGTCGGTTGCGGGAAAAACTGCTGGCTCTCACCAATTTTCACGGGGAGGAATCCGGGGCCGCGGATCAGCCTCAGCCATCACCCGATCAGGCGCTGCTCCGAACCGCCGCCTCACAGGTGGACAGTGCACAGATTTTTACCATCCACGGCTTCGCAAACAAGATCCTCCATGAGTTCAGTTTCCTCAACGATCTTCCCCTTGTCCGGCAGCAGGGGGCTGTTCTGGATCTGTTTCAAAAAGAGTTCCACCGGTTTATCGAGGAGTTTGTCACCGCCGACCCCATACTCCACGCCATGGCATCATGGTATGTGGAGTCCGCCAGTACGACTGACCTCATGAACCTGCTGCAAGAATCACTGGGGGTCTACCAATATATACCCTCTTTCGACCCCGAGGCCTTCTCGCTGAGACTGACACCTTTCCATTCCCTGTGTTCCCCCTCCTTCATCAGCACCCTGGAGGGCTATCTCAGGGATCCGGCAGTCCCCACAAAAAGTTTGAAAATACCAACTCTCCTGAAGGTGTTTGAGCAAGCCCTCGGGCTTGTGGCGCAAACCGCCTCTTTTTCTGCCGCCGCCATGGGGTCTGTTCTGGACCTGATGGAGCTCTTCTCCGGCAAAACCCCTTCTAAATATTTAACCTTTATGATTGACAGCGCCGCTCTCCCCGGTGCCCCGGTGCACGGGGAGATAGTTGATTTTGTTTCCCTGCTGAAGGTTATCCGGGGGTCCCTTTTGTCACCTCTCGTCATCGTGGGACGATCGCTGGGCGAGCCCCTGGCTCTGCAGATACGCGATACCAAGCTCACCATGGGGGTCGTGGAGTTCGATGATATGATCCGCCTGCTCCATGGGGCACTTCTCCAGGAGGACTCCCACCTGGTCTCTGAGCTTAGAAGACGTTATACTCATGGCATCATAGATGAATTTCAGGATACCGATCCCCGTCAGTGGGAAATTTTCCGGGCCATTTTTCTTCCTTCGGGGTCCCTCTCCATTGTTGGAGATCCCAAACAGGCAATCTATGGCTTTCGGGGCGCTGATCTCTACACCTATCTGATGGCACGGAAGACTCTCCTGAACCACTCCTCGGGAGTGCCCGTCACCCTCACCACCAATTACCGCTCCACAGGACCCATGGTCCAGTGTTTCAATCAACTGTTCGCAAACCCTTCCATCCCCTGGTTTACCCACGAAGTGACCTGTGATCCCTCCCTGTCGGGACGCACGACCCCTGATTCATCTCCGCCACTTGAGCTGCTCCGACCCGAGACCACACCGGACAGCTCCCTCGATGATATTCTCTCGTCACACCTTGACCTCCTGTGTCGGCGGCTCCTGGCCCTTCTGGAAACATACCAGCCCAACGACGTATTTATTCTTTCCAATACGCGGCGGGAGCTGGAAACCATGGCGCAAAAACTCGAAGAGTACCGGATCCCCTTCTCCTTTTATAAAAGAGAGGGGCTCTTTGATTCCCCTGAGGCCATCCAGATACTCTCCCTCCTTGAGGCCATCGCCCAGCCCTGGGCAACCCGTAGAGCAGCAAAAGCCTGCCTCACGGAATTTTTCTCATTCTCCCCGATCGAGATACGGGATTTCCTGGAGAAGGACAACTCTCTCCCCATCGAACCCCTCCTGGGCCACTTGAATCATCTGGCATCAGAAGGCAGATACGGCACCATGTTTGACCGGCTCCTGGAAAAAACCGGCTATATGGAGCGCCGGCTGTCGGCAAAGGAAGGACAGCAACTCCTTATAACAACACAGATCTTTCAAATCCTCCGGGATGTGGGAGAGACCGATGCCCTCACGCTGGAACAGCTCATAGAGCAACTCAAGGGTTACATATCCGGGATCCTTTTTGACGAGGGGAGCACCCTCAACCTGCAACCTTCCGAGACCACCCGGGACCAAAGGCCCGGTGTGCAGCTCCTCACCATGCACAAATCCAAGGGTCTGGAGGCGAAGGTCGTGTTTCTCATCGGCGGGCTCTCCAAGGGCAGGACCAGCGGAAAATTTACCAGTTGGCATTCGATCCCGGACAACGGGATGGTTGTGGGAGTTCTCCCCCAGGATCCCCGGATCATCTCCCGCCACGATCAGGAGAAGGCCGGAGAGGTGGAGCGGCTTTACTATGTGGCCCTGACAAGAGCCTCCGAAAAGCTCGTGCTCCCATTGTTCACCGACAGGGAGGGACTTCCCCTGGCGCTCATCAAGGGACGATACGCTGTTCTCAACAGACACCTGGCTCTCCTGATGCAGGAATCTGTCATGGGGGAGCTGGCCACAGTCATAAACGATCTGGATCAGTTCACGCCCCTGGCCCCGAGCGCCCCGGATATTGACCGGGCGGTTCCACCAACGGGGATCTGGGATCCCGAGGAGATCGAGCGACACCGAGGACCCCGTCTCTACTCCTATTCTTCCCTCACTCGCGGTGCCGCTCCTGACCATATCCCCCTGCTCTCCTTTGAACACCATGACCTCGGTGAGAGGGAGGAGAGTTCCGGTGCAGTCTTCGGGTCCTTTGTCCATGAACTCATGGAGCACGCCCACCTGCCTGAGATGATGGACACTTCCTTTGAAGACTGGAGACAATCTCCCCGGACCACTGCGCTCCTGAAGTCCGCATCTCTTGGATACGAACTTCTGGCAGGCGAGGAGGAGAATGGCCTCGTCTTATGTCACCGCGGCCTCACAGCACCCTGCTCTATTTCCGGCCTTTCACTGCCCCTGGGACTTTGTCAACTTAAAGATTATAAAAGGGAAATGGAGTTTTTATTCCCTGTCTCAGAGTGCAGGGTGGATCAGGGGAAAGTGCTCCGGGTGGCCACTCAGACGCAGGACCCGGAAAACTTCATGAGGGGTTTCATGGATGTGGTCTTCAGCCACCATGGGACCCTCTGGATTCTGGACTGGAAAACCGATATTTTGCCAAAATATTGTCCTGATACCATTTCTGAACACGCTCAAAATCATTATGCCGTCCAGGCCCTGATCTATGCGGCGGCGATCAGTCGCCTGGCGGGCCTCATCAATGAAGAGACCTACGAAAAGCATTTTGGCGGCATTCTCTACAGTTTTCTGAGGGGATATACCGCCCACACCGACTCCCTGACCCTGATCCGTCCTGGCTTCTCAGATCTCGCCCCCCTGCTCGGGTGACCGCATGTGGACACCACTGACCGTATGCGGCCGGCTTTTTTCGGATCATCTCTGGGTTACTCTCTCTGAATAGCCTAACTTTATTAAGAAAATAAAAAATTCCAATCATGGCCCTCTCCTTGCATTCCCCACCCCGCAGGAGGTTACACCATGAACATCATCACCCACTTTTTCCCTGCATTTTTGTTTTTTACCGCCTGTGGAATGGAGGGGCCTGCACCCCTCTCGTGCCCACAGCTCTCGTACCCCACACAGACGCTCACGGAGATCGCTCCCAGCCAGAAGGTCGTCCTGCTTTTTGACCGACCCATTTTTGCCCCCGCAGAGGGGGCGTACCTGGTCAAGGCAAGGGATGCGGGATTCTGCACGCCAGCGTGTCCCGGATTCTGCGTGGGAAAAAGGTGCCAGGTGTCGCGGGTGGATGATAATTTCCTCTCCGATGCTGGCTCACCAAGCCTCTCCCAGAGCCACACAGCCATGACCATCCCCATCACCATGGAGGAGGAAGGAAATCGTATCCAGGTAAAACCCGCCTACGGGTCCTTTGAACCCGATACTCTCTATCAACTGATCCTCACCCCCCACATCTCGGACAGTCAGGGGATGCCCCTTCTGGACCCCACGGGACAAGCCCGGGCCTTCCCCATTAATCTTGTAACGTTGCCCGACAACCGGGAGACTCCCGAGTTGACCATGATCTACCCGCAAAATGAAGCAAAGAACATTCCTCTGAATCTCTCCTTTTTGATCCTGGGATCAAGCCAACATCTTGGAAACACAGATAATATAAGCATGATCCTCTATCCCGTCGAAGGAAATGCTGCCAATGAACCCATTGCACTCCTCCCGGAACGCAGAGGCGTTTGCCCGGATTTATTCCCCGACTGCCTGATCCTGTGGCCGCTGAGAACTCTGGATCCAAAAATCTCTTACAGCCTGAAGGTCCTCGAGGGGAGCAACTCCCAGGCAGATATTTTACCACCATGGCTTGATATTCCATGGTTTTCAACGGGAGAGATCTCCTGGGCCTTTCCTCTCACTCTGGGGGCGTTTTCCACGGAAGTCATCACGGGATGCTTCCATATCTCCTGGGAGGCATCCTCACCGGCTGTCTACGATGTTATCCTGGAAGACGGAACTGTTGCGGGACGATTCTTCAGCCCACAGGGGCTGGTGGAGATGGCGGTCTCCCATGACAATATTTTCCGGATCCGGGGGCAGGGACTGGATGGCTCCGTGGTCACAGGACCCTCTATGGCCTTCCCAAATAAAGGCAGCACCTCCCCCCGGGTGGTCCTGACGGAGATCTACGCCAACCCGCTTGGAAAGGAACCGACCCAGGAATACGTTGAAATAATGAATATTTCAAGCAGTGTCATTGAACTGGAGGGATACCGCATCACCGATGATCCCGCTCTCGAGGGAGATCTGCTCCCACCCTTCTCCCTGGCGCCGGGCGGGCGGGCTGTCATTGTGGGCTCCACCTTCACCACCACCAGTGAGGATCCCGCCCCCGACAGCAGTGACCAGATAATATACCTGGGGAACAGCCTGGTAAACAGTGGCATGGGGAACAGCGGGGAACCTGTCTATCTTTTTAATAGCCAGGGAGGATTGGAGAGCCGATACGGCGGATGGAAGATATTCACGGGGATGGACGGGCAGTCGGTGGAGCGAAAAACACCAACATCCTGTGATGTTGATCAGAACTGGTATTTTTCAACACCCACACCGGGTCAGTAGGAACGCTCCTCTCAATGATTATTCTCTATGAGCCATTTTTCAACATCAAGGGCAGCCTTGCAACCGGAACCGGCAGCGGTAATAGCCTGTTTATACACAGGATCCATCACATCACCCGCAGCGAAAACACCGGGGATATTCGTGGCCGACGTTTTCCCCACGGTGTCGATGAATCCCTTGGCATCCAGCTTCACCTGATCATGAAACAGGTTGGTGGCCGGGACGTGGCCAATGGCCACAAACATCCCGGTAACGGGAAGGGTCCTGAGTTCATTGGTCTTCACATCCTTGAGCACCACTCCCTCAAGACCTTTGTCTTTTGGATCTCCAACAAGATCAACCACTACACTATTCCACGCGAAGGAAATTCTGGGGTGCTCCTGGGCCCGGTCACGCATAATCTTCGAGGCTCTGAGTTCTTCGCGACGGTGGACAATGGTGACACTGCGCGCGTGGTGGGTCAAAAAGAGCGCGTCCTCAAGCGCGCTGTCGCCACCACCCACGACACACACATCCTGATCGCGGAAGAAGAAGCCGTCACACACCGCACAGGCACTGACCCCCTGCCCCTTGAGTTTCGCCTCGTTGTCAAGTCCGAGGTAGCGTGCCGTCGCGCCCGTCGCCAAAATAACAGCGTTGGTTTTGATTGCTACCCCACCGGAGATGGTCAAAACCTTGGGGCTGGCGGTGAGCGCAAATTTTTCAACATTCTCGAAAATGAACCGGGTCCCGAATCGCTCCGCCTGCTTTTTCAGGTCTTCAATCAACTGTGGCCCGATAACGCCGTCGGGATATCCGGGAAAATTTTCCACTTCTGTGGTCTCCATCAATTGGCCCCCAGAGGGGAACCCCTCAATGAGAAGGGGAGAAAGGCCCGCTCTCGCGGCATAGATGGCGG
>JAHJLU010000105.1 GCA_018821745.1 Myxococcota bacterium
ATCAGTTCTACTTTGAACCCGCAACCTTCACCTTCGGCGACCGGGTGAAGGCCAACTTTGCCGCCTACGCTGACCAGACCTTCCAGAGCGAGGACCCCATCACCTCCGATGTCCCGGGCAAAGACGTTGATTTTTCCGACTGGCCCCTGGGGATAGCCTTCCAGGCCGCGTCCTGGCACCAGAAGTTTTCCGTCTTCGATGACTCCGTGGCGTACGTTGGTGGGATGAATGTCAAGGCCGGTGACTGGGACACCCAGTACCACCTGGTCTTCGACTACAGACGCATGAATTTCGACGCCACCGAGGCCGAGCGTGTGGAGGTAATCAACAAAGAGCGGGACACCGACAGCGTCCCGCGCAAGGACTACTTCCTGCGTATCCACGGTCCTGCGGCCCAGGACGCCGCCGACATCTTCAAAACCCGGTGGGACTATCAACTGGCCCAGGGCGCTGATTACGCCGAGAACAGCTCCGCTTTCACCATCAACCGGAATATTGCACCCCAGCCCGGCGGGATCCCCGTACAAATCGCGGCCACCATGCCCGAGCCCTTCTGGGAACACGCCATCGCAGAGACCTGGCTCAACGCCTTCAGACAGGCCCAGGACTATGTCTTTATCGATGATCAGTATTTCCGCATCCCCCTTCTTTTAGATGCCCTCATGGAAGAGATGCGGCAAAAGCCCTCGCTGAAGCTCGTGGTGGTAATCCTTAATATTGATGAGTGGACCGACGGCGGCTGCTACTGGACCTATGACGCCCACAACAAGCTCATGGCGGAGTTCCCCGATCGTTACTCCCTCTTTAAGTTGGCCACCTTCGACCATGTGGTCACCTGGGGCTTCGACGAGACTGAGTCCCGTTACGCCGATATCTACACCCACGACAAAATGCTCATTGTTGATGACATCTTCCTCTCCGTAGGGAGCGCCAACAAAAACAACCGGGGGATAATCTACGAGGGAGAGATCACTGCGACTGTCCTTGATTCCGCCTGGGTCAAAGCGCAGAGAAGGCGCATCATCGCCAATATGGTGGGGCCTGGCTACGTGGCAACTGACGACTCAAGTAACTGGTATAACCAGATGATCACTTCCGCCACCTGGAATGATGAGGTCTACACCCGGTGGGAGGACGAAAACGGGGACATCGACAACGGAGACGGCAGTGGGCCGCTGCCCGCCCTCTACACTCCCAGCGGCTTCCTCTACTCCTACCACCCGGGATCCACCTCGGACTGTTTCATCGAGGGGATCGGCCCCGACCTCTTCTAAACCCGCCTCCAATGCCTTCGTAAATCGTAAATCACAGGGGAACTCTAGAGCAGCTCTGCCTCGGGTGTACCCAGGTGGAACCCCTGGAACCAGTCAACACCAATGCGCTGGGCCATTTTGTAGACCTCCTCGGAGTGGATGAACTCCGCAATGGTCTGGATGCCAAGGGACTGGGCAAAGCGGGTAATGGTCTGGGCGATGAGCAGTGATTTCTCATCGTGGTCGATGTTGCGGATGATGGAGCCGTCAATCTTGATATACTCGGGATTGATCTGCAACAGATAGGAGAAGTTGGAATAGCCGCTCCCGAAGTCATCGATGGCAATGCGCACACCCATCTCGCGGAAGGGCCCGAGGAAGTTCAGGATGGTGGAGAAGTTGTCTATGGACTCACTCTCCACAATCTCGAGGATGAGGCGTTTTGCCACCCCGTATTTTTCGATCTGCTCCTTGAGATATTCGGCCAGGGCATGATTGGTGGCGTCCTGGTAGGAGAGATTGATGGAGAAGGTGGCGTCGTTATGCTCAAAGATTTTGAAAGATTTCTCGATAATAATCTTGGTGAGGGTCGTGTAGTCCCCGGTCTTCTTGGCTATCTCCAAGAAGAAATAGGGGGTCAGCACCCGCTCGGGGGTGAGAATGCGCATGAGCACTTCATACTTTTTCTCGCCGGAAGTGCTGATGATCGGCTGAAAATAGGGGACGACCGTGTCCTTGGCGAGGGCCTCCTTGAGGATCCGCGTGTAGGTCTCGTCGTGCTCCAGATCTTCTTTGAAGGACTGGCTGTAGATGGAGTACGGCAGATTCTCCTTCATGGCATGGTTGAGAGCGATATTGGCCATTTGGAGAGGATCGGGCTCACGAAATGCCACGCCCGTGTTGCTCATGGTGCTGATCTCAATGCGCCGCTGGTCGATGGCGATGACACACTTGCGGTTGTAGGTATAGAAGACCAGCACCTGCGCCCGCTGATGGCACTCCTCGAGGGTACCCGGTTCGTCGAAGAGGAGCGCAAATTCGTCGGCGCTGATGTGGTAGATCCGGCAGTTGTAGTCCTCTGAGAACTCACGCAGGTAGCCCCCGAAGCGCTGGAGGACCATATCGCCCGCCTTGATCCCGTATAGCTCGTTGATGCGCTTGAAACGTCTGATGTCAACCAGGAACAGAGTCTTTTCGTTCTGGCCGGTGCCCACATCCCGCAGGAGCGCGGAGCGGTTGGGGAGGGAGGTGATGGGGTTATAGAAATACTCGGAGTTCATCTCCATGAGGCGCTTTTCTATATCGAGAAACTCCCCCGTGGTAATCTTGGCCACCTGGGCCTTGATCATGGAATTTTCTTCCGAGAGCCGGAGCACTTTGAGGACCTGAAAGAGCACCCTCATGAACTGGTCCACATTGAGGGGACGCAGGACGTACCCGTCGATAACCTCCGCCAGGAATTCAT
>JAHJLU010000106.1 GCA_018821745.1 Myxococcota bacterium
CCGGTTTCAGGATATAGCGGGTGGACATTTTAGTACGCCGCTTGGTACAATGCTCAAGACCAGTCTGTCAACACAACCGAAATACTGGAGGATCCCAACGAGACCTCCTCGGAGGGAGGATGTTCCTCAGTTCCCCTCGGGGGGAATCCTTCTTCGGGATTGGTTGCTCTTCTGGTTGCCTTGGTGTTTTTTTGCACTATTCGGAGAAAGCGCTATGCTTCCTAAAATGAAAGCCTGTGCACTTCTATTCGCTCTCTCCCTCGTTGGCTGTAGTGACACTTCCAGTCAGACCAAGGGACCAAGCTCTCGTATCGCCATCGAGAGCAGCAGCTTTTTTTTCAATGGCCAATGGCGGGTGCTCGACAGCTGCAGGACGCACACGTTGGGCATTGCCTACCCAACGTCATACGATTTCTCCGGTGAGATCGGAGGCTTGTCGTTCTCGGGGTCATGTTCTCCTTCGAGTTGTGAACCGGTACAAGCAGGAGAATACACAGTCACCCCCGGGATCGGGTACCTTGAGGTTCATGGCAAAGAGATGCTTCCTGTTAACGTCACAATTGAGAGCACGACGTTCGGGACCGGCCAGATATCCATCACGGAGTGGGGGAATGATGATGCAATCCTCCTCTCTCCAGGGAATTGAGTCATGAGAACAATGCAGTTTATATTATTGCTAGCGGCTCTGGGATTGGCTGGCTGCCCGGAGGATCCGCACATCACTGGAAGGTTTTTACATTCTTCCATTGTGAAAATTGATCTGGCCGAGAACGGGATCTGCCACCTCCCCTTCTTGATTCAGATTGGCATGGAAGGGTCGCAGGAACTCGATGGTGAAGAGTCCTATATGCTTTTTGCCAGCCGCAGTGACTATCTCATCGGAACGACCTTTGCCTCGGTGGACTTCGGTTTTTTTGATTACAGCGACTGTGCAATGTATCTCATCGCGGATTTTTATACCCAGTCGGTGACGGTTGACCTTCACGTGAAAAGCGTTGTGACGGGAGCCGAGTCAGATCTTGCGGTATCGCTGACTCCCACAATGACGTCAGACTATGCTACCTGTTCGAAGCTCGGTACCAAAGATGGGGACAGCGGTTCGTATTTTGCTTCCTGCCTGAGCTCCCTCCCCTTCAATCGCTCCCTTGATTATTCGGACACATCTGAGTTCGATTGGTCCTTCCTATCCGCCGATATCTGTCAATAAACCCCGCTGGAGAGAACATAAAAGCAATAGCTATATTCAGAGCAGGTCGGCGAATCCTGGACAATTGTGTACAGTAGAAAGCAGACGTTGTTTTGTGTGTAATCCAACAATTGTGTCAATGAAGGTGTGGTTTTGTGCCAGAAACAATTTATAATGGATTGTAACTGGCACAAATTTGGGTATAATTCGGGTGACAGGTGCTGTTTTTACCGTATGAGGTTACCGTGTCCTACTATTCTGATTTCCATGCAAGTTGCCGGCTGGATCATTTCACTGACAACGATTTGAAGAATTTTTTTGTTGGGAAGGACCAGGTGTTTATCCAGAATTTTGTGGCACGTGGTGTGCGGTCTGGGAAATTTCTGCGAGTCAAGCGAGGGGTGTATCTGTTCTCCCCCGGCGAGGGGGTGGGGCATCGGTCCCTGTTTTCCCTGGCAAATGTGCTGTATCATCCCAGTTATGTCTCCTTTGAATCCGCGCTGTCATACCACGGGCTCATTCCCGAGGCAGTGTATGTGACAACGAGCGCATGTTATCAGCGGAAACAAAAAGAATTTACAACGCAGATCGGGACCTTTGACTACCACTATATCCCGTGCGATCCCTTTTTTGACGGTGTGTTCCGGGACCCTCAAAGACACGCACTCATTGCCCATCCCCTCAGGGCGCTCTTTGATCTTTGTTACACAAGGCGTAAGTGCTACGAGTCGCTCCAAGAACTGGAACAGGATCTCCGCATTGAGCGAGATGATTTGCTTGCGTATGTGAGAGAGCTCGCCGCCGAGGAGATCAGCGAGCTGGGAGAGCTATATCGGCGCAAGCACATCAGAAACCTGGCTGAAGTGCTCGGGGAGTATGCAAAATGAATTTTATTCAGCAGCGTCTTCAGCAGTATGGGGCTCTCTCACAAGAGGGAGAGGAGATGGCCATCAACGAAATCACCCAGGAAGTGATGCTCTATGCGCTCTCCATGAGCGGATTTTTTAGTGTTGCTGCTTTTGTGGGGGGAACAGCGCTCAGGATTCTCCACGGGCTTGATCGGTTTTCAGAGGATCTCGATTTCTCCCTGCTGCAACCCGATCCTGCTTTCAGTCTGGACTCTTTTATCAAGAATGCCGCGGTTCGCATGGAGACCTATGGATACAAACTTGAGTTTTCTGCATCCGAGGGCGACCCGGGAGTACAGAGACGATTTGTTCGGGACAGTGCCCTAAAGAGAATGCTGGCGCTTCAGTACACCAAGGATTTACGAAAGAAGATCCGAATTAAAATCAAGGTGGACACCAATCCTCCCCATGGCGCAGAGAGTGAGATGGAGTATCACATTTTTCCACAGGACTTCTCGCTGAGGATACACACCATGGAGTCGCTCTTTGCGGGCAAGCTCCATGCGCTGCTCTGCAGGCCCTTCATCAAGGGGAGGGACTGGTATGATTTTGGGTGGTACGTGCGAAGGGGGAGTGGTGCAAACGGGACACTGCTGAAAAATGCACTCCACCAGTTTGGACCATGGAGAGGAGAGTCTCTGGACATTACCACGGAGTGGATCACCCAAAGGCTCTCAGAGCGGATTATGGAGCATGATTGGGATGCGGTTCGAAAAGATGTATCCCCCCTGCTCACGCCGGAGCAGCGTTCCACCCTGGAGATCTGGTCCGCTCCCCTGTTCCTGAAGAAGGCACAACTGGTCCGTCTGGTCTGACGTGCAGCTCTTTCGCCCTCACTCAACAGGAGCAATACATCACTGCCTATTATGGGGCAAAACAGTGCCAGCACTCGGTTAGGGCATTTGATTTCTTGACGGGGATACGGAGCGGGAGTAAAAACTGTAAACAAGGAAAGTGAGGTTCCATGAAAATATTTTTCATTTATGCCCTGGTTTTAATGTTTTTTATATCCTGTGACGATAGTGCTTCGAGCAGTGGCTCATGCGGCGATGGGGTGGTAGACAGTGGCGAGGAGTGCGACGGGCCGAACTTCGACGGGAGAACCTGCGAAGGATACGGATTTATTGGTGGTGATCTCACCTGCACCGAGAACTGCCAGATCTCCACGGACTCTTGCGTGGCCAATGGAGGCTGTGGTGACGGCGTCGTCCAGGCGGAGGACAATGAGGAGTGTGACGGTGCGGCGCTGGGGGGAGCCAGGTGCGAGAGCAAGGGATTCGACG
>JAHJLU010000107.1 GCA_018821745.1 Myxococcota bacterium
GCCTTTTTAAAATTCTGTCCCCGCCTTTTCAAAAACTACATACCCGATTTTTAAATTGTGTACCCGCCCTATCAAATTCTGTACCCGCCAAAAGAAATTGACCGGAGCCTTTTTAGAATTATGTCCTGTGGTACAGGATACTTTTGGCAAACTGAGGCATTTGCCAGACCAAATTCATAAAACAAAAAGGCCTTCCACAAAAAGCCCAAAGCCCACGGCAGCCCTGAAAACCATTGGGACAGAAACCACGATCACCGAAGCAGTCTCCATATAGCCCCCTGCCAAATTTTTCAGCAGGCTGTTCAAGAGTCAACCGAGATCCATCATCCCTTCCCACACTGGTGAAAAAACTCCCTTGACACAACTCTATTTTGAGTCATATTATTACTCGTCATTGCATTGACCTGTGCAAAAAGGTGGCCCCTTGCTCGAATCCCTCATCACTTCCAAGACCCGCATCAAGCTCCTGCTCCGGTTCTTTCTCAATCCGGGATCAGGGAGCTATCTGCGTGAGCTGGCACAGGAATTCGGGGAATCAACCAACTCCATCCGGGTGGAACTGAACCGCCTCTCGGGGGCGGGGATCCTGGAATCCGAGGACTCCGGGCGCACCAAGGTCTACCGGGCGCGCAGAGCCCACCCTCTCTTCACAGAGATCCACAACCTGGTCACCAAGACCGTGGGGATCGATCACCTTATTGAGCGGGTGCTCGCCCGCATCGGCAACCTGGAGTCAGCATATATCATTGGCGACTACGCCCGGGGCATGGACTCGGGAATCATTGACCTGGTGCTGGTGGGTGAGCTCAACCGTGATCATGTCCAGGACTACGTGCTCAAAGCCGAGTCGATCATCGGCCGGAAGATCCGGGTCCTCATTTTGGCCCAGCACGAGCTGGCTGCCCTCGACGAGAAACTGGATCTGAAAAACGCCATCTGCCTGTGGTCAGCCCACAGCGCCCACAACCCCGAAGCAACCCCGGCGCTGGAACCGGTTGACCCGTATCCGGATTCTGGAGATAGTGCAACAGTAGGCGCTGGCACGTCCTCGCCCAAACCAGGCAAACGGAGGAAACCGTGAAAATACTCGTTACCGGCGCCGCCGGTTTTATTGGATCCCATCTGGCGGAAGCTCTTGTGAGGGCGGGGCATGACGTACGAGCATTTACCCATTACAACTCCCGCAACTCCTGGGGCTGGCTTGACCAGAGCCCATTGACCAAAGAGATGGAAGTCATCTCCGGTGACGTCCGCGACTTCGATTCCGTTAAGGCCGCTACCCAAGGGGTAGAAGCCGTCTTCCACCTGGCCGCCCTCATCGGGATCCCCTACTCCTATGTTTCTCCCCTGGCCTATGTAAAGACCAACGTAGAGGGCACCTACAACGTGGTCCAGGCAGCCCGGGAGTGCAACGTCTCCCGAGTGGTCCACACCTCCACCAGCGAGGTCTACGGCACGGCCCAACGGGTCCCCATTAATGAGGATCACCCCATCAACCCCCAGTCCCCATACAGCGCCACCAAGGCCTCGGCGGACTACCTGGCCATGTCCTACCACCGCTCCTTCGAGCTGCCCGTGACGACCATCCGCCCCTTCAACACCTACGGCCCCAGACAATCGGCCAGGGCCATCATCCCCACCATCATCAGCCAGATTCTCTCGGGCTTTGAGACCATAAAACTGGGGAACCTCACCCCTACGAGGGATCTCAATTTTGTGGAAGACACAGCCCAGGGATTCATCACCGTGGGGCTCCATAAAAATACCGTGGGCGAGACCCTGAACCTGGGCACAGGTAGAGAAATTTCCATCGGCGATCTGGCGGCAAAGATCAGTAATATCATAGGCAGGAGCGTTGAAATAACTACTGACGCCCAACGCCTTCGCCCGGTCAACAGCGAAGTCGAGCGCCTCCTGAGCAGCCCCGCCAGAGCCATGGACCTCACGGGCTGGTCACCGGAGCATACCCTGACTCAGGGGCTCACCCGGACCATCGCCTGGATCGAAAAAAACCTGAGCGCCTTCAAGCCGGAACTGTACAACGTGTGACGAGCACCACCGGGAGCACCGCCATGAACAATTTCATCCCCCTCTCCGTTCCCAATCTTCGAGGCAACGAGCTCAAATACGTGACCGAGGCCATTGAGTCCGAGTGGGTCTCCACGGGGGGAGCCTTTATCACGAGGCTGGAGAGTGAGCTGGCCCGGTACCTTCACACGGATCAGGCTGTTGCCCTCCAGAGCGGCACCGCGGGGCTGCACCTTGCCCTGCAGCTGGCCGGCGTTGGACCTGAGCACGAGGTGCTCGTCCCGACCCTGACCTTTATCGCAGCGGTTAACCCCATCCGGTACCAAGGCGCCCAGCCCATCTTCATGGACTGTGACGAATCCCTGTGTTTGGATCCCCAGAAACTCGAAGCATTCTGCCAGTCACAGACGAAGGATGATCAGGGCAACCTCGTCAATTCCACCACCGGGAAAATCATTAAAGCCATTGTCGTTGTTCATGTTTTCGGCAATATGGCTGACATGGCGGCGATCATGGAAATTGCCCGCAAATACCGCCTCTGGGTAATAGAAGATGCCACGGAAGCGCTCGGGACCCGATACGAAACGGGGCCCTATGAAGGAAAATTCGCCGGCACCATGGGTGATTTTGGCGTTTTTTCCTTCAACGGCAACAAGATCATCACCACCGGGGGTGGAGGCGCCATGGTGAGCACTCACCCGGAGCTGCTGGCAAAGGCAAAGTACCTCTCCACCCAGGCAAAAAACGATGAGCTCTATTTTGTCCACAACGAGATAGGCTACAATTACCGCATGACCAACCTTCAGGCCGCCGTTGGCATCGCCCAGTTGGAACAGCTTGACGCCTTCATCGAGATAAAGAAGCGAAACTACGAGCTTTATAAAGAATTGCTGACAGTCACTCCCGGCGTTGAGCTCTGGCCTTTTCGGGAAAACATCTCCTCCAACCACTGGTTCTACACCCTGGTCATCGACGAAGAAAAAACGGGTATCAGCAGGGATGCGCTCATGGGGGCGCTCTCTGAGGAGAAAATCCAGAGTCGGCCCGTGTGGAAGCTTATCCACTCCCAGAAACCCTATGCCATGTGTCAACGCACGGACCTCTCGCGGGCGGAGTTTTTTGAAAAAACCATCCTGAACATCCCCTGCTCCACCAACCTGAATGAACCCGATGTTCATCGCGTAGCCCAGACCATCACCCGACTGGTACGGGGGGAATAGACCATGCCCTACACCGACCTCACCATTGACCCCTCTGCCTCTATCCACGAGGCGATGCAGAAGCTGGATAAAAGTGGCAGAAGGATCCTGCTTATTTTAGAGGGGAAAAAACTCAAGGGCGTTATCACCGACGGCGATATCAGAAGGTGGATATTAAAAAGCGGTGACCTCAAGGCCTCCATCGAGCCCATTTATAACCACAACCCCATCAGCCTTTCCCCCTCTGAGCGCCACAAGGCCAAGGAAATTATGCAGGCAAGGGTTATAGATGCCATCCCCCTGGTTGACAGAGAGGGAAACGTGGTGGATATGGCCTTCTGGAATGAACTTACGGACGGGGAACCCCTTAACACCCCTGACCTCAAACTCCCCGTGGTCATCATGGCTGGAGGCAAGGGCACTCGCCTCTATCCCTACACCAAGATCCTCCCCAAACCGCTGATTCCCATCGGTGACACCCCAATCATGGAGCACATCCTCAATAAATTTCACTCCTTCGGGTGTTCAGACTTCCACCTCACGGTGAACTATAAGAAGAACATGATCCGGAGTTACTTCGATGATCTCAATCCGCCCTATGATCTTCACTATGTGGAAGAACCCCAGCCCCTTGGCACTGGCGGGAGCCTTGCGCTCATCGGTGACGAACTGAAATCAACCTTCTTTGTCTCCAACTGCGACATCCTCATCAACGCGGACTACGTTGAAATGGTGAACCATCACAAAGAGTCGGGTAACATGATCACCATGGTGACCTCCCTGAAACATTTCAAGATCCCCTACGGCGTTGTGCACCTCAATGAGTCGGGCGAAATTGACCACCTTGAGGAGAAACCCGAGCTTGTCTATCTTGTGAACACAGGGATGTACATCATGGAGCCGGGCGTCTTTCAGCACCTCCCAAAATCCACCTTCTTCCACGTCCCCGATCTGGTGGAGAGCTGCAGAAGCCAGGGACAGAAGGTAGGCGTTTTCCCCGTGAGCGAGAACTCCTGGATGGACATGGGCCAGTTCGAAGAGATGAACAAGATGCTCAAGCAGATGGGACTTGAATCATGAAGCTGGTATTGCTTGGCGGCGGCGGACATTGCCGGAGTGTACTTGATGTCCTCTGTGAGGACGCCAAAATAGAGATCGTCGGCATCCTTGACCTTGAGGACAAGGTCGGACAGTTCATCGACGATGTCCCTGTAATAGGCACCGAAGCCTTGCTGCCCGAGCTCAAGCACCAAGGGGTGACCCATGCCTTTATCACCGTGGGAAGCATTGAGAACACTGCCATCAGAGAGGGTCTCGCTGCCACTATAGAAAAAGAGGGATATGTCTGCCCCATTGTCATTGCATCGAGCGCCGTGGTTTCACAAAAAGCCAGGCTTGGACCGGGCTCCTTTGTGGGAAAAAACGCCACCATCAATGCCGGGACTCGTATCGGATCTCACTGCATCATCAATACAGGTGCCATAGTGGAACACGACTGTGAACTGGGAGACTTCGTCCATATCGGTCCCGGTGCGACGCTCTGCGGGCAGGTGACCGTGGGAACCCGCACCCTAATAGGGAGCAACTCGTCTGTAATCCAGAACATCCACGTGGGAGAAGATGCCGTCATCGGTGCGGGAAGTGTTGTCATCCGGGACCTGGGTAAGGGTAAAAAAGTTGTGGGCAACCCCTCAAGGGAGCTACCATGACAGACCATGTATTTATCATTGCGGAAGCCGGCGTCAACCACAACGGAGACCTCAACCGTGCGCTTGAGATGGTTGATGTGGCAGCCGATGCCGGAGCAGACGCAGTCAAATTTCAGACCTTCAAGGCAGAAAAGTTGGTCTCCAAAACAGCAAAGAAGGCGGAGTATCAGACGAAAAACACAGGGGTCGAAGAGACACAGTTCGAGATGCTCAAGAAGATTGAGCTCCGATATGAAGACCACCAACTGCTCATGGAACGGTGCCAGGCCAGGGGTATAAATTTCATGTCTACGGCCTTCGACGAGGAGAGTGTTGAACTTCTAAATCATCTTGGCATGGAGGTGTGGAAGATCCCTTCCGGTGAAATTACCAACCTCCCTTACCTCAGACAGATAAGTGCTGTGGCCAAGTCCATAATTCTCTCCACGGGAATGAGCTCCCTCGAAGAAATAGAAGCTGCGCTGGGCGTTCTGAGAACCAGCCTTAATAGACCAATTTCGGTGTTGCACTGCACCACCGAGTACCCCACGCCCATGGGAGATGTCAATCTCCTCGCCATGCTTCAGATGCGCGAAAAATTCAATGTTGAGGTGGGTTACTCAGACCACACGCTGGGAATCGAAGTCCCCATCGCTGCGGTTGCCCTCGGAGCAAAAATCATCGAGAAACACTTTACCCTTGATAAGGCTCTGCCTGGCCCAGACCACAGAGCCAGCGCCGATCCATTGGAACTCAATGCCATGGTCTCGGCTATCCGCAATATTGAGGTCGCCCTCGGCAATGGGGAAAAACGCATCACGGAATCGGAGCAAAAAAACCTGGCTGTCGCCAGAAAAAGCATTGTCGCAAAGAGGGCAATCAGCAAAGGCGAAATATTCAGTGTAGAAAACATCACTACCAAAAGACCAGGGGGCGGCATCTCCCCCATGAGGTGGGATGACGTTATTGGAAGCACAGCACAAAGAGATTTTACGGAGGATGAACAAATTGAACGGTAAACCCGCGACGCCACTCCGTGTAAAAATCATCACCACGTCCAGAGCTGACTATGGGATCTATCAGCCCCTGCTCAGGGCATTGGATGCGGATCCACGCTTCGATCTGGGTCTTCTAGTAACTGGTATGCACCTATTGGAGACCCATGGTTTTACTGTCAAGGCCATCGAAACCGACGGTTTCCACATCCATGGACGCGTTCCTCCAGGAATCTCCGGAGATTCTCCCCATCACATCGCCACCGCCATGGGAATAATTACCCAGGGTTTTGCTAAGCTTTTTGAGAATCTCAAGGTCGATCTCCTTATCACACTCGGCGACCGCTACGAGATGTTTGCTGCTGCGGCTGCTGCGGTCCCCTTCGGTATTCCGATAGCCCACATACACGGCGGTGAGACAACGAAAGGAGCAATAGACGAGTGCTTCAGACATAGTCTCACCAAAATGGCGCACATCCATTTCCCCTGCGCTGAAGAATATGCAAAAAGAATCACTCAACTTGGTGAGGAACCTTGGAGAGTTCACAATGTCGGCGCCCTCGCAATTGATCAAATCCGCGCCTTTCAACCCTGGAGCCTGGAGGAGTTGGAGAGTAAAAAAGGAGTTAGGATTGACCCCGTCACTTTGCCCCTTGTCGTGACATACCACCCAGTCACTCTGGAGGCCGAGATGACCGGAGATTACACAAAGGCACTGATGACGGCCCTCGACGCTTGGGGTGGGCCTGTAGTGTTCACCATGCCTAACGCCGACACCCATGGCTCAATAATTCGAGACTCTATACAGCAATTTTGTAGGACCCATGCTACGGCACAAGTGGTGGAAACGTTGGGGAGCCAAGGATATTTCAGCCTTCTACACCACGCTGCAGCCATGGTAGGTAACAGCTCCTCCGGCATCTTAGAGGCCCCTTCCTTCAAACTCCCTGTTGTGAACATTGGCAACCGCCAGGCTGGGAGAATGCGATCTGCAAATATCATTGATGTCCCTGATGGCGATGCAGATGAGATCCTCCAAGCGATCAGAAGGTCCACATCGCCACAATTCAATCTGGGACTGCAAGCCATGAGGAGCCCCTTTGGGGAGGGTGACACTGCCAAGCGTATCATTCAAATTTTCCGAGCGCTACCCAATCATTCTACACTTTTACATAAACATTTTATGACGGTTTGACATGAATTCCAAATATCGTGTTCTTATTATTGGCTATGGTTCCATCGGGCAAAGACATGCCCGTCTACTGATCGAATCTGGCGCGCAAGTAAGCATTGTATCCCGCAGAAAGCTTGAACTTCCAAATGTTTTCCATAACATTGAGATTGCGCTGTCCAAATCAAATCCGTCCCACATCATTATCAGCACTGAGACTTCAGCCCATATTGAGGCTATGCGCACCATTAGGGATACCTCCTTTCAAGGATCCATCCTGGTCGAAAAACCACTATTTGCCAGCACTCCCCCAGATCTTCCTGTAATCAACAATTGCTACGTTGCCTACAATCTTCGATTTCACCCTCTTGTCCAGCGGATGAAACAAATCCTCCAAACGGAGCAGGTAATTTCAGTCTCCGCCTACGTGGGCCAGTATCTGCCCTCTTGGAGACCCCAAACTGATTACAGGACATGCTATTCTGCAAAACGGGACTGTGGGGGAGGCGTTCTGAGAGACCTGAGCCATGAACTGGATTATCTGTCCTTTCTGTTTGGGCCTTGGAACTCTTTGGTAGCACACGGAGGGAAATTCAGTTCACTGGAAATTGACTCAGACGATCTCTTCTCTATCACTTATGAAACCCAAATAGTGAAGAGTATCAATGTGCACCTTAACTACCTCGATCGTTTCCCCCAGAGATACTTGTGCGTCAATACCACCACCTCCACATTTCATGTGGATTTCATCAGCGGTAGTATCAGGGAAAATGAACATTCGATAGCAGTGGATGTCCATCGTGATTTCACATACCGTGAGCAATTAAAAGCCTTTCTAAGTTCTGATTCCAAAAACCTCTGTACAATCAATGAAGGGCTAGAGGTCATGAAGATGATTGAAGCTGCAGAGTTTTCCTCAAAAAAGAAAGTGTGGGTGACCAATGGCTAGGATTTGTACCATATGCGCTCGCGGCGGTTCAAAGGGAGTAAAAAACAAAAACCTCAAAGAGCTTTTGGGCTTACCGCTCATTGCCCACAGTGTGCTGCAGGCAAAGCAGTCCAATCTCTTCGACATCGTTGCGGTCTCAAGTGATTCATCTGAAATTCTTGATATATCAAAAAAATATGGCGCAGATATTTTGGTCGTCCGACCCCTGAACTCGCTTCAGATACTGCACCAAAACTGCCCGCAATCAGGCACTGTGTAGAGACAGCAGAGGCGACCCTGGAGATGCAATTCATGACCATGGTCGATATCGACGCGACCTCACCACTTCGGACCATACATGATTTACAAATCGCCGTGGAGATGCTGGAGGGTCACCCCATCGCTGGAAACCTTATTACTGCCATGCCCGCACGGCGAAGCCCTTACTTCAATCTAGTGGAATTAAGCCCCGAGGGGTTCGTCATTCTCTCCAAAATGTTGGATAAGGACATTGTCCGAAGACAGGACGCCCCTCGTTGCTTTGACATGAATGCATCCATTTATGTGTGGAAGCGTGATTGCTTTTTTCAGTCCCAGCGTGTTCTGCTTCCGAACACTATTCTTTACGAAATGCCTGAAGAGCGGTCCATTGACATCGATTCTGATCTGGATTTTGATTTTGTCACATTTCTCTCACAAAAACGAGGGGGCCTACTATGAATTTCTCCTATCGCAATCTTTTTGATCTATCAGATAAATCAGCAATAGTCACTGGTGGCGCAGGCATTCTGGGGCGGCACTTCTGTCACGGGCTCGTCGAAGCTGGAGCAAAAGTCGCAATAGTTGACATCAATATTGAGGCAGCTCAGAAGTTAGCCGATGAGATAAATGTCCAATTCCCCCACAGAGCTACTGCGCATTACTGCGATCTAACCATCGAGGAGGATGTCGAGCGTATGGTGAAAGAGATCTCACACCAGCTGGGTGATGTAACGATACTGCATAACAATGCAGCTGGAAAATCTTCTGATCTTAATGCCTTTTTTGCTGATTTCGAAAACTACAGCCTCTCTCAATGGAGCGACATTCTGAATAAAAACCTGACTAGCATGTTTCTTGTGGCCAAACATGTAGGGAGCCTAATGCGTAATCAAGGAAAGGGAGGCTCCATCATCCAGACCTCATCAATTTATGGAATTATGGGGCCGGACCATCGCATTTATGAGGGGTCCTTTTATCTTGACAGACAAATAAACACTCCTGCCATTTACTCAGCTTCCAAAGCCGGGGTGGTCGGTCTGACGAAATACCTGGCAACCTATTGGGCGCCCTTTGGAATCCGCGTGAACACCATTACGCCTGGGGGAGTTGAGAGTGGTCAAAATGACACGTTCAAGGAGAAATACAGCAATCGCATTCCTCTCAGGAGGATGGCCAAAGCTCACGAAATGGTCGGGGGTCTTCTGTTCCTAGCCTCTGAGGCATCAAGCTATATTACAGGCCACAATCTTGTTATTGATGGAGGTCTGAGCGCATGGTAGCGAAGCCGTTAATCAATCTCCCTTCGTTTAAGGATATTCAGGACAGAATTCATTTCTGGTTCGAATCCGACAGACTTGGCCCGGATGTACCTGCCACCCATTGGATGCTTTTTTTCAAGTCTACAATGCTGAAACTATGCAAAGATAAGTTTTTGTTATTTGATGAGAGTTCTGAATTTCGTCCAGGGGCCTACGCTGTCTGCTGCTCAAAAATAAGCATTGGCAAACGAGTAGTCATTAGACCATCGACCATGCTCTTTGCAGATCCTTATAATGACGATGGGATAATAGTCATAGAAGACGACGTTCTCATTGGTTCTGGAGTCCATATTTATGTCAATAATCATAAATTTGACGACCCTCTTCAGCCTATTCTCTTGCAGGGTCACCAGCTCTCGGCTCCAGTAACTCTAAAAAGAGGCTGCTGGATTGGAGCCAACTCTATTTTGCTAAAAGGAGTCACAATAGGTGAAAACGCAGTCGTCGGAGCTGGCAGTGTTGTAACGCACAGTATTCCTTCTTTTACCGTCTTGGCAGGTATCCCCGCCAGACAAATTAGGAAGATAAGAGAATAATGATTCTCATATTGCCTTGTAGATGAGGGTTTCAACGACAACCTTCCTTGGTGTGTTCAGTTGGTGTATCCGGTAGTGTGATTTGAACTCCTTGAAGATCAACTCGATCTCCCATCTTGCCCGGCAGGTATGGGAGACCTCTGCGCTGGAAAGGACGGATGTGGGGACATTCGTTATGTAGATTCGGTAGACCCCCTCAACCAGAACTCCAACCATGCGGTATTTCCTTGTGGATAAGCTTCTTTTACCCTTGTACTCCCGGTTCCGGAAGGACACATCCACATCCACATCGATGGACTGGCGCTTCTGATATGGACAACCATAGATTTTTTCACTATACTTCAGTTTTCTTGGCAGTTTTTGCACAGGATGGCCGTCCCGGTGCCCATACTCTCTCGCCTCCGTTCGCTTAATAAGAACGAATTTTTCAAACACGGAAAAAACTACATCGCCGGAGGGTTCCTTTCTCATGGGCTCACGTTCCTCTCCATCCCCATTCTGACAAGGTTACTTTCTCCCAATGATTATGGGATGATCGCCGTATTTGTGTCCATGGTCGCGGTCTTTCCGGTACTTATAGGACTCAATTTCAACGGGGCCTTGAGCAGGAAATATTACGAAAACGATGAAACCTATGGTGAGTTCATCTACACCATAATCCGCTTCATCACTTTCTTTGGAGTACTGATAGTTGGGAGC